>NZ_JAXDEO010000035.1:0-75720 GCF_035064975.1 Pseudomonas sp. YuFO20 | reverse complement strand
GAGACGCATAAAAAAATCCGATGCCAGTTCAGGCATCGGATTTTGATTTCTTGCGGCCAAAGGTCAAGCGAGATGGCTTAACTGATCGGCATTAGCCATTGAGCCGGTTTTTTTCTTCAGGCCGCCTGCGCCTGCCGCACCACCGCCGCCAATCGCTTTATCCCCTCCTCCAGCCGCACCGGATCAATGTGGCTGAAGTTGAGCCGCAGATGCCCGTGATGATTGTCCGGCTCAGGGAAGAACGGCTCACCCGGCATGAACGCCACGTCATTGGCCAGCGCCGCATTGAGCAACGTCCGGGTGTCCAGCGGTTGCTTGAGCGTCAGCCAGAAAAACAGCCCGCCCTGGGGCACGTTCCAATCCGCCAGATCGGCAAAATGCCTTTGCAGCGCCGCCTGGAATGCGTCGCGGCGCACCCGGTAAAATCCCCGCAATTCACTCAGGTGCTGCTGATAGGGCTCGCTGCCGAGCCATTGCAGCGCCTGCCACTGGCCGACCCGATTGGTGTGCAGGTCCGCCGATTGCTTGAGCTTCAACAGGTGCGGGAACAGGTCTGGACTGGCGATCAGATAGCCGACACGCAGGCCCGGCAGCAAGGTTTTCGACACGGTGCCGGTGTAGATCCAACTGGCTTTCTTCAGGCGACCGGCAATCGGTTGGGCGCTGCCGCCATCGAAGGTCAACTCACGGTAAGGCTCGTCTTCGATCAGGGTCACGCCAAACTCATCCAGCAAAGCCGCGACCGCCTCGCGCTTGGCTTCGCTGTAACGCACCGCCGATGGATTCTGGAACGTCGGGATCAGGTAGATGAACGCCGGGCGATGTGTTTCCAGGCGCGCGCGCAGTTGCGCCAGGTCCGGGCCATCGGCTTGCAGCGGCACGGTGAGGCAATGGGCTCCGAACAGCTGGAAGATCTGCAGCGCCGCCAGGTAGGTCGGTGCCTCGAGCAGAATCTCGGTGCCTTTGTCGATATACAGCTTGGCGGCCAGGTCGAGGGTTTGCTGGGAGCCACTGACCACCAAGACCTGATTCGCCTCGCATGGCACACCCAACGCGCGCGCCTGTGCCGCCAGGGCTTCGCGCAAGGCCGGTTCGCCTTCACTCATGCCGTATTGGCCCATGGACACCGGCATCTGGTCCCAGTCGACTTTCGGCAGCATGGCTTCGGCCGGCAAGCCTCCGGCGAACGACATCACCTGCGGACGCTGGGCGGCCGCGAGGATTTCACGGATCAAGGAACTTTTAAGGCGCGAGACACGTTCGGA
The DNA here is from genome assembly GCF_035064975.1 of Pseudomonas sp. YuFO20. NCBI lineage: Bacteria > Pseudomonadati > Pseudomonadota > Gammaproteobacteria > Pseudomonadales > Pseudomonadaceae > Pseudomonas > Pseudomonas sp. YuFO20. Next base: position 74,455 of record NZ_JAXDEO010000035.1, on the reverse strand, counting down.
AAAAGCCATGGAAGTCACCGGTAGCGAGGCCAGGGGAAAATAAGTCAAACTTGTTGACTGAAATTACGACAGCTCGAACGGATACGTCAACATGATTGACCTTAAAAGCCCGATTTCCCAACAGCAGGCCATGGAAGCGTTTTTCTTCGGTTACCAGGCCTTTACCGCCAAGGCCGATGAAATGCTCGAGCGGCGCGGCTTGAGTCGGGTGCATCAACGCATCGTGTTTTTCATTGCCCGTTACCCGAACCTGAGCGTCAAGGAGTTGCTGGCGTTGCTGGGCGTGAGCAAGCAGGCGTTGAACATGCCGTTGCGCCAACTCCTGGAAATGCATTTGGTGAACAGCGTGGCGTCCGAGACGGACAAGCGTAAGCGGCTGCTGGAATTGACCGCCGAGGGTGCGCGGTTTGAGCAGGCGCTGCGCCGCGAGCAGGTGAAATTGCTTGAGCGGGTGTTTGCCGAGGCTGGGGAGTCGGCGGTGAATGGGTGGTTGGCGGTGAATCTGGCGCTTGGGAAAAGCCACGGGCAAACCGACTGAATCATTCTGCCTGCTGATTTTGATGCTGGCTGATCCGGCCCCTTCGCGAGCAAGCCCGCTCCCACATTTGGAATGCGTTCGAATGTGGGAGCGGGCTTGCTCGCGAAGGCGCCGGGACAGGCGATATATCCCTATTGCCAAACTTTTCGTCGACAAAAACAAAAACATTATTTGCTTTATTTGTATACAAAAGCATAATCCACTTCGTGCGAGTTCCTGACCTATCGGTCAACAAATTCGCAAGTGCCTCAAAGGGCCGCTGCCACCCTCATGGGTCCGGCCCTGGAAATAACAATAAAACTCTTGAGGAGTACCTCGCTGTGGAAAGCCGCAAATCCGAAGCATCGACGCTGGATCTCTCGCCGCCTCTACGCAATGGCTGGCTGGAGCGCATCTTTAAACTCAGCTTGCATGGCACCACGGTGAAGACCGAGCTGATTGCCGGTCTGACAACCTTCATCACCATGGCCTACATCATCTTCGTCAACCCCAACATCATGGCCGACGCCGGGATCGACCATGGCGCGGCGTTCGTCGCCACCTGCATTGCCGCCGCCCTGGGCTGCCTGTTGATGGGCCTGTACGCCAACTGGCCGGTCGGCCTGGCGCCGGGCATGGGCCTGAACGCTTTCTTCACCTACACCGTGGTCGGCACCATGGGCTACAACTGGGAAACCGCGTTGGGGGCGGTGTTCGTCTCCGGTGTGCTGTTCATGATCCTGACCTTCTCGCGGATCCGCGAATGGCTGCTCAACAGCATCCCGGTCAGCTTGCGCTTCGCCATGGGCGCAGGCGTTGGCCTGTTTCTCGGGCTGATCGGCTTGAAAACCGCGGGCATCGTCGTCGATAGCCCGGCTACCTTGATCAAGCTCGGTTCCCTGCGCGAGCCTGGCCCGCTGCTCGCCGCCGTGTGCTTCCTGATGATCGCCATCCTCAGCTACCACAAGGTGTTCGGCGCGATCCTCATCAGCATCATCACCGTGACCCTGGCCGGTTGGGGCCTGGGCCTGGTGCACTACGAGGGCATCATGTCGGCCCCGCCGAGCCTGGCCCCGACCTGGATGGCCATGAACGTCGCCGGCGTGTTCAACGTCAGCATGATCAGCGTGGTGCTGGCCTTCCTCTTCGTGCACATGTTCGACACCGCCGGCACCTTGATGGGGGTGGCCCAGCGCGCCAACCTGGTGAACGCTGACGGCAAGATCGAAAACCTCTCGCGCGCCATGAAAGCCGACAGTGCTTCCAGTGTGTTTGGTGCGGTAGTGGGCGTTCCACCGGTCACCAGCTACGTGGAAAGTGCTGCTGGCGTCGCGGCAGGTGGTCGGACTGGTCTTACCGCCGTGACCGTAGGTGTGCTATTTATTGCAGCCATGTTCTTCGCTCCGCTGGCCGGGATGATCCCCGCCTACGCAACCGCCGGTGCGCTGATCTATGTGGCCATGCTGATGATGGGCGGCATGGCCCACATCGAATGGGACGAGGCGACCGACAGCATTCCGGCGATCGTCACGGCAATCATGATGCCCCTGACCTTCTCGGTCGCCGACGGCATCGCGCTGGGCTTCATCACCTATGTGGCGCTGAAGGCCGGCACCGGCAAGTACAAGGAAATTTCCGTCAGCCTGTGGGTGCTCTGCGCAATCTTCATTGCCAAGTTCATCTTCCTGTAAGCCTCGGCGGGACGCGCTTGAAACCAGCCTCACCCCGTCGGGTGAGGCTTTTGTGCAAATGGAGGAAAGTGATGAGTCTGGAAACCTGGCTGCTGTTCAGCGGCGCTGCGCTGGTGGTGATCCTGATCCCGGGGCCACTGTCTTTGCTGATGATCAGCAACAGTCTGAATTACGGCCTGGTCCGTTCCTACCCGGCGTTTCTCGGCGGCGTGATTGCCTCGATCTGCCTGTTGAGTGCTTCGGCACTGGGCCTGGGCGCCCTGCTGCTGGCATCGGAACAGTTGTTCAGCGCATTGAAAATCGTCGGCGCGTTGTACCTGTTCTACCTCGCCTGGCAGAGCTGGCAGCAATCGCGCCAACCGTCCCACGGCGCCGAAGTGCCTCAGGCGACAGCGATTCCACGCTTTCGCGCATTGTTCGGGCGAGCCTTCATGCTGGGCGCCAGCAATCCGAAGGACATCCTGTTCTTCGCCGCATTCCTGCCGCAGTTCCTCAGCGCCGAGCAACCCTTCCTGCCGCAACTGCTGGTGATGATCGCCACCTGGACCGTACTCGACCTGCTGTGCAAGCTGGCCTACGGCCTCGGTGCCCATGGCGCTGCGCGGTATTTGCGTAGCGGCAAGGGCCAGAGCTGGTTCAACCGGGTCAGTGCCGGACTGTTCGGCGGTGCCGGTGCAGCTTCGTTGTTGAGTAGCCATTAAGGCTCACTGACTCAAACCGGCACACAAGTTGCTCGGTTCCCGCACCCCCACGCTGGAACCGAGCATGCTCCACTCCCATCTGACCACCCTCAACGCCGTCTCCCTGGTGCTCAACGCCTTCAAGGCCGAAGGCCTGTCCAGCGAAGCCTTGTTGGCCGGCAGCGGCATCAGCGCCGCGGACCTTAGCCGGGCGGACACCCGTATTACCACCAACCAGGAAATGCAGGTCTGCGCCAACGCCGTCGCGCTCAAGCACGATATCGGCCTGGAACTGGGCCAGCGGATGCACGTTTCGTCCTACGGCATACTGGGCTATGCCCTGCTCACCAGTGCCACCTTCGGTGACGCGTTACGCCTGGCGATGCGTTATCCGGCGCTGTTGGGAACACTTTTCGAGCTGAGCCTGGAAGAGGACGACGAACGCGTCTGGTTCGTCGCCGCCGATTACCGGGAGAATCCGGCGCTGGCGGTGTTCAACGCCGAGTTCTGCCTGGTGTCGCTGAAAGTCATTTGCGACGACCTGCTCGGGCATGTCCTGCCGCTGCTCGCCGCGCGCTTCGAACATGCCGCGCCCGACTATGAGGCGAGCTACGCCGAACACTTCGACTGCCCGCTGCACTTCGGGGCACGCAACAATGCCTTTGCCTTCGACAAGCGCTGGCTCGATCAACCCCTGCCGCTGGCGGATGTCATCACCCACCAGGCCATGGCCGAACGCTGCCGCAAGCAGAACACCGAGTTCACCGGACGCCAGGCATGGTTGGGGCGGATTCGCCAGTTGCTCAGCGCGCAGTTGAATCCCGCGCCTGGCCTTGAAGGGTTGGCCGAGCAGATGAATTGTTCAGCGCGCACCTTGCGTCGGCATCTCAAGGATCTGGGGTGCAGTTATCAGGAATTGCTGGATGAGTTGAGATTCGAGCAGGCCAAGCAGATGTTGTGTGAGGACCAGATGCCGATCTATCGGATTGCCGAAGCGTTGGGTTTCAGCGAGACCGCGAGTTTCCGCCATGCGTTTGTGCGCTGGAGTGGGGTCGCGCCCAGTCAGTTTCGGCCTTGAAGATCAAAAGATCGCAGCCTTCGGCAGCTCCTACAGGTACAAGGGGCGAATTTCGGTCAATCATTTTGGCCATATTAATCCCCTTTTGGCCTTTCCTGCCGTTCTCCGAAACGCTCGACGCCGCAAGACTGTATGCAACCGAAACAGCCTGCGGAGAACAACAAAATGCTGACGATCTACTCGGACGATCACCACCTGCACCACGGCCGCTGTGAACTGATCGACGGGCAACTCAAGCCCTGCTTCGAGATGCCTTCCCGTGCCGACCACGTGTTGCAACGGGTGCAAAAGCAGAATCTGGGCCCCGTGGAAGCGCCCGGGGATTTCGGCCTCGGCCCGATCGAACGTATCCACAGCCGCGACTACCTCGACTTTTTCAAAGGCGCCTGGGCGCGCTGGACCGAGTTCAACACCGACGGTGACCTGCTGCCCTACACCTGGCCGGCCCGCACCTTGCGCAGCATCAAACCCACCAGCCTGCACGGTCAGCTCGGCTACTACAGTTTCGACGGCGGCGCGCCGATCACCGCCGGCACCTGGCAAGCGGCGTACAGCGCGGCGCAAGTCGCACTCACCGCACAGGCAGAGATCCAGCGCGGCGCCCGCGGGGCTTTCGCCCTGTGCCGTCCACCGGGGCACCACGCCGCCAGCGACTTGATGGGCGGTTATTGCTACCTCAACAACGCCGCCATCGCCGCCCAGGCCTTCCTCGACCAGGGCCACAAGAAAGTCGCGATCCTCGACGTCGACTACCACCACGGCAACGGCACCCAGTCGATTTTCTACGAGCGCAGCGACGTGCTGTTCACCTCGATCCACGGCCATCCGGAAGCCGAGTTTCCGTTCTTCCTTGGCTATGAAGACGAGCGCGGCGAAGGCGCCGGGGAAGGCTTCAACTTCAATTACCCATTGCCCGCCGGCAGCGGCTGGGATGCCTGGAGCGCTGCCCTGGAGCAAGCCTGCAACGAGATCGAAAGCTATGGCGCCGACATCGTCGTCGTATCCCTGGGCGTGGATACGTTCAAGCACGACCCGATCTCCCAATTCAAGCTCGACAGCCCTGATTATCTGGCCATGGGCAAGCGCATCGCCGCCCTCGGCAAACCGACGCTGTTTGTCATGGAAGGCGGTTACGCGGTGGAAGAAATCGGCATCAACGCGGTGAACGTGCTGGAAGGTTTTGAACAATGAGAAAGCTCAAGCAGGTCATTGCTCCGGCCCTGTGCGCGGCGCTGCTCAGTACTGGCGCTCACGCCGAAGAACGAACGCTGCGCGTCTACAACTGGTTCGACTACATCACCCCCAAGGCCCTGGAGGATTTCAAGGCGCAGAACCCCCAGGTCAAACTGGTCTATGACATCTTCGACACCAACGAGGCGCTGGAAGCCAAGCTGCTGACCGGCAACTCCGGCTACGACGTGGTGGTGCCGTCCAACGTGTTCCTGGCCAAGCAGATCGAAGCCGGCGTGTTCCAGCCGCTGGATCGCAGCAAGCTGGCGAACTGGAACCACCTCGATCCCAAGCTGATGAAGCTGATCGAGGCCAACGACCCGGGCAACAAGTTCGCCGTGCCCTACATGTACGGCACCATCCTGATCGGCTTCAACCCCGAGAAGGTCAAGGCCGCACTGGGGGCCGACGCACCGGTGGACAGCTGGGACCTGATCTTCAAGGAAGAAAACATCAGCAAGCTCAAGCAGTGCGGCGTCGCCCTGCTCGACTCGCCCTCGGAGATCCTGCCCCTGGCCCTGCAACACCTGGGCCTTGACCCCAACAGCAAAAAGCCCGCGGACTACGACAAGGCTGAAGCGCTGCTGATGAAGATCCGTCCGTACGTCACCTACTTCCACTCCTCAAAGTACATGGCCGACATCGCCAACGGCGACATCTGCGTCGCGGTCGGTTACTCCGGCAGCTTCTCCCAGGCCGCCAACCGCGCCAAGGAAGCCAAGAACGGTGTGGTCGTCGACATGCGCCTGCCCAAGGAAGGCGCGCCGATCTGGTTCGACATGCTCGCCATCCCCAAAGGCGCGAAGAACCCGGAGGACGCCTACACCTTCATCAACTACCTGCTGCAACCCCAGGTGATCGCGCCGGTCAGCGACTTCGTGGGTTATCCGAACCCGAACAAGGACGCCACGGAACTTGTGGACCCGGCGATCCGCAACAACCCCAACCTGTACCCGACCGAAACGGCGATGGGCACGCTCTACACCCTGCAACCCTTGCCACGGGATGCCGAACGCGCACGCACCCGGGCCTGGACCAAGATCAAATCCGGGACCTGAACGCTTCTCCTAAAATCCGATGCCAGACCTCTGGCATCGGATTTTTTATGCCTGTCCAACAGGACCTGCTCGACCGCGGCAGCCGCTCAAGTGAAAAGCAATACGACGATCAATCATTTTTTGTTCTTGCCGCACTAACTTCCTTCTCTTGTTGATTCGTTATCCTACAAACACCGTCGCACTTGCCTACAGCTATTTCGGAATCTTCAGAAAAACTGCTTGGAGAACTAAAAAATCAGAAACGGCCTACATTGGAGCTCACGATTTTTCTATAGCCTGTCGCTCCAAATACGTTAAGGAGCGACGCTAATGGCGAGTCACAGTTACATGAGTATCACCGGCAAGCGTCAAGGGATGATTTCTGCCGGCTGCTCAGGCCAAAGCTCTATCGGTAACAAGTGTCAGTTCGGCCATCAGGACGAAATCATGGTACTGGCCTATTCGCACGATATGGTTGCAGGTTATGACGGAAGCATATCCGGTGGTCGCGGCAAACACATGCCTGTGATGATCACCAAAGCCATCGACTAATCATCACCACTGCTGGCGAGCGCATTGCATGAAGGTGAAGAACTGGATTGCATCATCAATTTATACCGAACCGCCTCGACTGGAGGGCAAGAGCGCTTTTATTCGATACGCCTCTCAGGTGCGCGTATTGCGCATATCAGCCAGCAAGTCCCCCATGCCATTCGCATGAATGATGCAGAGCCGCACGAGTTGGTATCTATTCGATACAGGGATATTGCCTGGGCGCACGTTCCTGGCGCAACAAGTGCCTATAGCGCGTGGATGAATGAAGATGAATGAGGCTTCTTGCGATATTCATGACGTAACCAGAGCGGCTTCTGATTTGGTTGCAGTTGGAAGCAGCGTAGGCATGGCCCATATTCCCGATGGTTTTGCTCGGCTTCGATTTGGGTCGATTGTCTCTGCCTATGTCGATGAAATTATTCAGGCGGTTGATGAGGGAGTTATTAGCGCGTGGCAAGCGGTGCAGGAAATAAGCGCCGAATACGAAGAGCTTTCATCAAAGGCGCGTTTCTATCTGCAAAATGGTGTTGGGGTTGTGGGTGGCGTGATGCAGATCAGGACGGGGGCTTTGATCATTGGCGGTTCAGGAGGGCTAGCTTCCGTTCCGGCTGGACTGATGGTCGGACATGGTGCGAACAATATATATGAAGGATTAGGGAATATTTATAATGGCCCGGGCGCGCCAAGCGTTCTTGGGCCAGTTAGGCACCTTTACCAAGCGGTATGGGAAGATGAGACACGTGGGGATATCGCGTATTACTCTTTGGACTTGGTTTTATCTAGTTATGGTGTATTTAGGCAGGTGCAGAAGCCTGATGCATTCGAATTATTTAGACATGACCCAGTTAATTATGAGATGGCATTTCAGCAGACGGGAAAACTGGCGTTGGCTTTTGAAGCGCTGGTTGATTTTTTCACATTGAACGCGATAGTTGAAAAAAGGTAGTTCTCCTTGGGATGAATAGGTTTTGACGCCTTAGGTTTTTTACGTCTTACCGCGCATTCTAGGCATGTAAAACCAAAGTCCAAAACAAACAAAAATTACGTATACGGTTAAATATACGGCATCTAGATATTTGTCACTAACGCGGACAAAGTTTGTTACCCCCCAAACAGTAAGGGCCGCAGGTAATCCAGAACTACCTAAAACCAAGCAGGTTACCGCCACGTGATATCGAATATTTTCAAGGTTCATTGGCTTGCCTGATCCATTGATACGGAAACCTTAAATTAGTTTACCGCGAGAAAGACAACTTCTACCGTGTAAAAATGCACCCTTAAAAAAAGCCTGTTGATTTCGATCTGGCGTGCCGGACTGGAAAGTTAGCCTTGCCTTTGGAATTGTTAGTCGATTTTTTGACGACAAATACGATGATCCAGGAGAGTAGGCGAAAATAGATGATGTGATGGGTATAACCCCTAAAGTATGCCACGCATTCTAGAGGGGTAGAATCGCAAACCACAAAAGACAACCATCATATATGCTGCGAGGTATGCGACCTTTGGGTGCTCTTCATCTATACGGACTACTTTGGTTATGCAAGCCGGCAATCCAGAGCAACCTACAACCAGTAAGGTCACCGCAATATGATATCGAATATTTTCAAGATTCATTGCTTGCCCTTTTCGGATCTTTCGCCCAGCGCGCTCCTCATGTTAGTATCGCCATACAAACAAAACATCTTCCATCTTGTAGATTCGATAACACTTTAGGGCGAGTTAGACAATGAAAAGATGTCAAGTTCACATCATGTAAGCCCTCGCATTCTCGGAATGTAAAAACGCAGACCAAAAATAACGAGCACCACATATGTTACGATATATGTGGCATCTAAATACTCCTCACTTATATGGATGACTTTTCTTAAACAAAATACAATGATCCCACTCGGCAATCCCGAGCACCCTAAAACCATCAAGGTAACTGCGATATGATATCGAATATTTTCAAGATTCATTGCTTGCTCGTCCGGACTTTTCGCCACACCTGGCCCTTAGGTTAGTATCGCAACGCAAAATAAAGCAACTTCCATTTTGTAAATCCGATAACGCTGTAGGAAAAGTCCGACCAAGTTCTTCCAGATCTCATCTCCCCAAGTAATTAGCTGTTATTCAAAACGTCATTCCGCCGTGCCGCGGGTCTTTTTTCGCTCGCGATACATATCTACCACCCTGAGCCACCGCCAGCCCTCTACCTTGCCCGAAAACCGCGTTGCCCCCCGCAGCGCTCCACCGGACACAGGAAACGGCCATGCCCGACTCGCCCGCCATAAACCCCGACGACGTACTGACCCAACTGGTGGCAGGTCCTTCGATCAGGGAAGTCGCTGCAAAATCACTACGTACCGCCCTCGACATCCACTATCCCAACCTGCACATCGACCCAAATGTGACGTTGGTGGTGACACCTGTCTGGATCATGACCGACGCTCAGGTCGTTCCAGGTAACAACCACTTTGAAATCCTGACCGAGGTGCTGGTACGACTGGGCCTGTCGGGCAAATCGGTAACCTACCTCGACGGCGAACATTTCCTCACGCGGCAACCGGGAGTCGAGCCGCCGACTCACCTTCCGGTCAAGATCAACGCCATCGGATGCCTGCTCAACACATTGGCCAAGTTATTGTTCGTTGCCTATCAGGAGCAACAACTCGATTACTGGAACCGGCCCATCGCGGACTCGACGCCGCGCTGGCATCAGTTGCGCGACGCGTTACACAAGCTCTGGAACGTCGACAAGGTGACGGACTGGGACGAGGACCTGCGAGAAATGGCCCTGTCCCTTTTCCAGTACCCGGACAAGCACGAACGAGCAGCTCACGACCGCTACCAGACCAAGGCCTGCCTGATCGATATCGATAGCCTCGATACCGCCACGAGCAAACACTCGTGGGTCCTGGAAATGGCGGTGCTGGTGGGCACACTGGAGGATCGCACCCTTGTCGTGACCCATTCGATCGCCGAAGGCTTCAAGCGCTACGATTCGCTGGCGTTATTGGGCGAAATGCTGTCCGGGCGCATGGTCACGTCCAGACATGACCGCACGCTGCAATGGCGCCTGTACGAGCCCGCAGGGATGTTTTTCGAGTATCAGGCTTGGGCGCTGATTGCCCTTGAGATCGACGCCATCGGTGCATTCGGTAACTCCACCTGGGCCCCCACCCTTGATCCGCAGGTGGCCGCATCGGCGAATAATTTCTCGCAACTTCACCCACCCTCGACGTCGCGCTACAGCCAGATCCAGCACCTGTTGCCGGACTGGCTGGCAAACGCGTCGCCCACCGATCTGACCCGCTACAGCCGACACTTGATGGACCTGGCGCTGCTGCGTGAACAGCACCACGGCCAGACCTTTGATGAAGGCATTGCCGCGCTGCCTGATTTTGCCTTGCAGGCTTTGACCGATCAGATGATCAAAGACCAGAAGATCAAGGATCAGGCAGCCGCGACCTCACTGAAACTGGCGGACATCGAAGTCAGCATTACCAGCCTGGTTGTGCTCGGCGCGGTCATCGTGCCCGGCCAGACACAGACCCTGAAAATGTCGCTCGCCGACTTTGCATTGCAAAACCTCGCCGGCCTGCCGCTGGGGGACAAAACCGTGCAATACAACGACGGTGAGGCCGCGCCTGCGTGGCTGACGCCGGCCTGCCTGGAAGAACTGGTCAGCACCGTCAACATCGGCAAAACCTACCCAGAGCTGATCAAGAACAAGTTGCTGGTCGATCCCGGGGAAAGCCTGCGTCGACAACGCCTCTATACCAGCCAACTGCACCTGCAACTGCCGCTGTTGGCGCTGCAACTGAAGATCCGTGGCGGGGCCAGCGGCATCGACGAACAGGGCTATCGGTACGTGGTCGCCGCCTTGCAGGAAAAGGCTGCCGATCGCTACGTCGACGGGCAGGAAATTGCCATTCGTCCGTTGGCGTTCATTCCAGGGGGACGCAGCGACAACAAGGCCGACGAAGTGGTCAACATGTTCCTGATCGGGCCGAAACTGGCCGACAAGGGGCCATGCCTGCTGTACCGACCGCTGCTCGATCATTCGCTGACGCAGTATTCCAGCGAGGCGAATCTGCTGTACGCGATCAAACACGACAAGGCGCTACGCCAGTCGGTCCTGGCCTGGCTGCCGCAAGACCTGTACTTCAACTATTCCCAGTATGTCTTCCCCGGAGAGCTGCCCTCGGTATGGACGCTCTCGCAGTGGTTGGTCGACCCCACCTCGACATTGGGCATGATGGGGGCTGTCACCTTCAGTCCTGCGCCACTCCCTGAGCCGCCGCTGCAAGCGGTGTTCAACGCCAACGCCAATGCACTGGTCACCCTGGCGGACAGGCAATCGGTGTCCAATGGAGAACGGCGTTGGGCGACGTTTAAACAGGGCGCATGGATGCTGTTCAATGTTGCCCTGCCCTTCCTCGGTCGCACCGCCGGGACGGCCGCCTGGATCTGGCAAATCATGGATGACCTGCATGAAGCCAATGAAGCCCGCGAAGTCGGCGACAGTGATCAACAATGGGCCGCGCTGACCGATCTGTTCCTGTCACTGGGCATGGTGCTTGCCCATCACGCGGCAAGTCGCGACAAACCTGCGCCGCAGACCGTCGAGAAGGTTTCGATACCGGCTTCCAGACCCCTGCCACCGGCAAAAATCACCCTGAATCACGCGGCCGATGTCGCCGCCGAGCAGTTGCCTGCCAACCATGAAACGTCGGTCTACACCCAAGGCTTGTTGCCAAGCGTGCCGCTGGGGGTCTTGCTGGACAGCCTGGCGATTGCCAAGCCTGCGGCATTGAAAGACACACCTGCCGTGTCCGGTCCTCATCGCTTCCTGATCCCGCTCGAGCAGAAATGGTATGCCCGAATCAATCAGCGCTGGTTTGAAGTGATGCTCAATGACAACGGTGATGTGCAGATCATCGATTCAAGACAAACCCCGGCCAGGACGGGGCCCCTGTTGATTCACTCGGAAAAGGGCGAATGGTTCGTCGACACACGCCTGCGGCTGCGCGGCGGCGGTAGGGCCCGAAGGGAAATCGAACGCAAGAACCAACAGCACAGGGAAGATTTGAGGAAACAACTGACCACGTTCGATGCCCGCAAGCTTGAACTGCAAAATGAACTCGAGGCCGCGGAAAAGGCCGCCACCGATGCAAATCGCCAGCCCCTGCTCGACCTGCTGGACTCACAGCTGGCGGCCTACGGCGCCTACATCGACCAAGTGAAGAATTTCAACGCCATTGAGCCCATCGTCAATTATCGCCCGGTCACGGTCAGTTGCCTGGACTATCAGCTGTTACTGACGGAGAAATGGTTTACCCGGCAAAACCTGGCGTTCGGAGAAAGCATGCGCAGGTCCCTTGCCTTGCTGGACAATGAGACCCTCGAAGGCACCCAGACTCCCCGCCAGGTCCATCAGCTCACCAGCGACATGACCCAAGGCTACATTGAGAAGATCGAGTTCGCCCACGCCCGCATCGAGGATCTGATGCGCCTGGGCAAAGAGGCGGCGCAAGCCGCCCGCCAATGCAAGACACAACTGCCGAAGTTCGACCTGCAGGATCTGAAGCTGTTCCAGATCAGCCTGGCGCAGGAGTTATGCCTCGACGACAGCGCCACGGTCGACACCGCGCCAGCCAGCCAGGCCATGCAGCGACTCGTCGAAGATGCCGGCCTTACCATCCAGTCGTCCATCGACCTGGCGGCCCAGGACCATGAGCTTGGCCTGGAGGAACGCATCGACGGCTTCAATGATCTGGTGGAGCAATACGCAACCCTGGACCAACGAATCGTCGATCTGCCCGACGAGTATTCGGGGCAATTGCTACAGCCCCCGCTGGAGCGGATGCGCCAGCAAATCGAAGAATTCAAAAAGCGCAGCGAGAGACACCTGGCGAGCCTGCTCAATGAGCGCAGGATGCTGGAACCGACGCCCGGCCCCTCACGCCCGGCGCCTGCGCCCAGGCGCGTGATCAAGACCCGATACAAGGGAACGGTCGTCGGCAAGCTGCGCGAGCGTACCAGCGCTGATGGCACCGAGCTGCTCGATGTGACCTCGACACTGAGCGGCAAGGTCGTGACCTTTCACGAGAAAACGCCCGGTGTCTGGCTCGAACATGTGTCGAGCTCACGCGCGCCTGAGGCCACCGGTCCGGTTGATCTGAAGACCAGTACCCAGACGGGACAAGCCTTACTCGACGAGCTGGACGAATTTACCCGCAGAACCGAGGCCCACGCCAAACGGCCGGGGCGTATCCCCGTGGAAATCGAGGACCTTTTCCAACAAAGGGCCCGCCGGATGGAGGACGCCGCGACCGCCATCGAAAAGGCCCTGACCAAGCTGAACATTACTGACGGCGGTCCGGGCTCCGCTGTGAGCATGGCCAAACAGCTTAATGAGGGCGCGGTCAGCCTTGATCAAAAGGGTCTCCAGACTCGAATCAGCATGACCAAGCAACAACCTCCCACCGTCGCTCGCGTCGAATGGCTGCACAGCCAAGGGTTGGTCGTCATCGTCAAGACTGCGGGGCGCAAGCGGCTCAAAGGGCACCGCAAGGACTATCTCGAGGAGTATGAAGTTCGTGACGCCAGCTCCGCCAAAGTGCTTTGGTACGCCCACTTTCACTACCCGACGCCCTCCGCCGCTGCCGACGCCTACAGTGCGGCGCACTTGAAAACCGAAGCGCAACGCACACTGGGCGGCGCGTTTGATCTGCGAACGGTCAGCAACAACGAGTTGATCGCGATCTACCGCAGCGAGATCAGTCCACAACTGGCTCGATCATTGTTCTTGCCGAAAGCGAAAACCGGGGGCACGACATCATGACCAGTACCCCGACACCGATCGCCCCAAAAGACTCGACACCCCTTCTCGAAAAAAGTGATCTGGTCAGCCAGACCAGCCACAGTCCGCTGCCGAGTGAAGTCGCTTCGGACCTGCTGCGCGAGAAATTGGCAACGCGCTACCCGGCACTGAACATCGCCCCTGACAAAACCCTCGTCGCCACCCCGCAATGGCGGGTGGTGGATGATCACGTCGAGATGGAGTCGGTCGAATTCCTTTCGCTCACCCACACACTTGTCCTGCAGAGCCTGTATGGCACAACCGCCAACTATCTCGAAGGCGAACATTTCCTGACCCTGGAATCCGACGCCAACGACCCGGTTCATCTCGCCGTCAGCATCGAAGACATTGCCCAGATACTCAACGACTCGGTGCCACAGTTGTTCGTCGAACTGCAGAAGCGCCAGCTCGATTACTGGAACCAGACAGGCCAGAAAATCCCTCGCTGGCAGGAGTTGTCCGATTCACTGCGCAAGGCATTGAATGTGCAAACGGTAATAGGCTGGGACGTCGACGAGTGCACGATGGCGCGCGAAGTGTTCGAAGCCCCGGACAAGGCCGCACGAAAGAATTCGAACAGCGGCCTATCGGCCATTCAGGCGTGCCTGATCGATATCGACATCGTTAAAAACACGGTTGCCAGCCACCTCGTGATCGGCGGGGCCCTGGTGCTCAAGGCCACCTGCCGCGAACGCGAGTTGCTGGTGATGTACACGATCGAGCGCGGTTATGAGTCGTTCAGCTCAATGGAACAATTGGGCAATTCACTGCCCGCCCGCCTCGAGGAATCGCTCGAAGGGCGCACCTTGACATGGCGGCTTTTCGAGCCTGACGGCAACGTTTTTGACCATATGGCCTGGGCCCTGGTCTCGTCACAGCTTGATGCCATCGCCATCATTGGTTCCCTTGAAAATCCGGTCGAAGATGATACCGAACTCGAAAGCGGGCTCGACGAAACCGAACACGCGCGGCTCATGCAACTGCACGCGGCGATTCCCGACTGGCTGCGCAACGCATCGCCCAAGGACATTCAAGACTACAGCCGCTACATCACCGCACTGGGCAAGCTCTATCGACAGCCTGAGCACAAGGCAGCCAGAAACGAAATACCTTCCATCATCGACTTTGCCCAGCGCCTGATGGCTGAAGCGATCATCGCCGATACCCGCGCAGTCGATGCCGCGACGCTGCCGCTCAATGAACTGCGGATCAACATCACCAACAGCTTTACCTCTGGCAACTTCACACTGCCCAACCCCCTCGACCACCGCACCGAGACGCTCGCCGAGTTTGCCATGGAAAACCAGGCGCCCTACATGGCAACCGTATCGTTCCTGCACGGTCAGTCGGTTCCGCCATGGCTCACACCAGCGTTCCTCACCACCCTGGCTGCACAAGTCAATATCGGCGAGGCGTACCCGGCGCTGATCAAACGCAAGCTGATCGACGAGCCCGTGGAATCCCGACGCCAGGAAAACTTCTACTGCGACCAGTTGCGCTTGCTGTTGCCGCTGCTGGCGCTCGAAGGCAAGGTCAAACAGGAGGCGGGCATTGATGAGCTCGGCTACCGATTCATCTGCGAGTTGCTCGACAGCGATACCGAAAAGGCCCATTCCATCGCCATCTACCCGCTCAAGCTGACGCCGCAACATCGCCTGATCAGCAGCAGTGACAGCGTTGAGAACATGTTCCTCATCAGCCCTCGAAATGCAGAAAGCGGGCCTTGCCTGCTGTATCGCCCGATGCAGGACCTGCCCCTGTTGCAGTTTCCTTCCAGGCAAAACCTGCTGTATGCATTGCATCAACCCGGCGAGCTGAGGGACTCCGTGCTGGCATGGCTGCCGGACAACACCCTCAGTTATGAGTATGACCAATATGTACTCCCCACCGGCCTGCCATCGCCGTGGATCGTGGCCGAACAGTTGGTCAACCCGTTCAAGCAGGCGCAAGGGTTCGGGCAAGTAACGTCCGCGAATGACGAAATAACCGGGAATGTCCTGTCGGCACTGTTCAAAAGCAACGCCCGGGCCTTGGTCGACCTGGCTGACCGCCAGTCACAATCGAATGCCGAACGCCGCTGGACCCTGCTCAAGGAAAGCAGCTGGGCATTGTTCGCCGTCACCTCGAACTTTCTCACCGGCGCTGTCGGGACGGCCGTATGGGTATGGCAGACCATCAATGAAATCCAGCAGGCCATCGACGCCAGTAATCGAGGCGACACGTTCATTGAATGGACTTCGCTGTCGGACCTTCTGCTGATCACCGGCATTGTCCTCAGCCATCATGCCGCGATGCGTCGCAATACTCTATCAGGCAAGCCTCGACTGGCGCGGCCGTCGTTAGAGAAACCAACACTGCCTGGGGGCGAGCCTGTCACCGTCCAGTTCGACCCGGCCCCACTGGTCGCAGAACTTGCACCCGGGCACCGCTCCTCGCTTGAGGTGGCCGGCTCGGTGCCACGTCGTACACCGGCGGCGCTGGGTACTTACCTGGACACGTTCAAGGTCGCAGCCATTGATATCACCGACAGGAACGTGACAAAGGTCAACGAAAAACCTCCTCACCTCTATCAACACAATGACAGGAACTTTGCCCAGGTCGGCGAGCGCTGGTTCCAGGTCATGGTAAGCGGCGAGGACCCTCCTCACATCGTTGACCCTGACGAGACAAATCGCAGCGGTCCCCTGCTCACGCATAATGCCAAGGGTGAGTGGTTCATCGACCTGCGCTTGCGCCTGCGTGGTGGCGGCGGCAATGCCTTCAGCAAACCCCTGGTCGCTGCCAATGAGATGCGCTTCAAGGAACTGGAAGAGTCCCTGACCTCATTCAGCGATCAACAGAAAGTGCTGGAAGATGAGCTTTCCACATTGCAAACCGACATGCAGAAGTCAACCCAGGAGCATTTCGAGAGCCTGAGCAAGGCGTATGCGCAAAAACTGGAAGTCACCATTACGGCGTATCGGCAGGCGCTGGAAAAACTCCGCGAATGGCGCACCCTCGGCGGTAGCAAAAACTACGTCCATGAATTGCTGCGTATCAGCACCTCGCTGCAGAAGAACCTGTCGTTGTGGTTCGTCATCAAGAGAACCGAATATGCCCAGGCGACAAGGATGATGACCGACACCGGCCAGACAGAACCGATGCCCCTGAAAACCTATGTGGCCAACATTCAAGTGGCGACTGACCTGAGCCAGGAAATGGTCGAAAAACTCGAGCTTTCGCACTCGACGATCGAGGGTCTGCGCGCGGCAGGAAGGTCCGGCATCGAGAGAGCGAACGAAATAAAAAAGCTCGCGCCATCGTTCAACGTGCTGGATCTGAAAACCAACGAGATTGGCATGGCCCAGGAACTGTGTCTTGAAGACAAGGCCAGCCCCCTGATGCCCCAGGCACGGGATGCTGTGGGTAAAATCATCGTGAGTGCCGCCAAGGCCGCCATTCAAGTGGCTGACATGGCAGCGGCTGGCGACAACCTGCGCCCTCTGCAGTCTCGCATTGAAGCGCTGGACAGCCTGATTGAAACCTTCGCCGATGCCGACCAGCGCCTACAGGAGTTGCCGGACGCCTACCCCGACCTGCTCAAGCCAGCCCGACTTCTGCACCTGCGTGGACTGATCGGCGAGTTCGCGCAATTGGTCCAAAACCGACTCCAGGCGTTGCTGCCGCAGCCCCCAAAGCCGCTACAAAAAGCCACGACGAGCAGTCGCCAGGCGTCTCACCATCAACCGGCAAAAGTCCGAAAAACCCGGCCGAAGGCCCCGGCCAAGAGCGAACCCGGCACTACCGCGCAGGCTCCCCTCACGCCCATCGCGCCCATGATCCGCCAACAACCGGCTTCGACACTCAGCGACGAGGAGCTCATCGCCGCCGCCATGGACCTGAACCTGGATACGTCCAGATTCATCGAGCGCACCGCCAAGGACGCGTTGCGCCCAAGGCGTATACCCGCTGACATACAGGATCTGTTCGATCAACAGGCGCTCAAACTGGAGCAAGGCGCCGACAGCGTAGATCAGGCCGTGCTGCGGAGTAAAAAACGGGACGGCGAACCGCTGCCGGTCGCGACCCTGAGCCTCGAGATGCGTGCAGCCGCGCGTCAAATGCGTGAAGAAGGCATCAGCGTTCGAGCGAAGTTATACAAGCTGCGCAAACCGACTCAAACGGCTTTCAAATGGATGCACGAACACCAGCAGGTCGACGTCGCCGCCGACCCACGAGGGCGAATCCAGACCACAGGGATGGGCGACTTCTTTCAGGAGTACCGGATACTCGACAAGGCCAACGGCAAGGCGATCTGGGTGGCGCATTTTCATTATGAAAGCTTGGTCAGCCCCGCCGACCAGCCAACGGCAGCCCACCTGAAAATCGCCGATGACTATCTCAAAACCCTCTCCCCCGACCAGCAAACGGCATTGAACGCCTTCGAGCCCATCGATGGCGTCCTGCGCAAGCTCGTCGACCCCGAGCTGCGCAAGCTCTTCTGGGACATGGAACCGAAGGCCAAAACCTGACGCTAACGACGCCAAGCTTCTTCCAGACGCCCGAGCGCCGCGCTGATCGCCGCCTCGGGCACCGCCGCAAAACCGAGGACCAGCCCCGCACGCTGGTCTCCCGGTTCCCGGGAGTCCGGCAACCAGTAGCTGCTCAGCCCGTTGATTTCGACGTCGACCCTGGCCGCTTTCTCGATCAGTTCACGCTCACGGGCCAGGGAGTCGACCGCGACAGTCAGGTGCAGCCCTGCCGCGACGTTCGGCAGGCTGCCGACACCGGCGATGTCCCGGGGCCAACCCGTCAACAAGGTGTTACGGCGGCTCAATGCGGCGCGGCGCATGCGCCGGATGTGTCGCTGAAAGTGCCCGGCGGCCATGAATTCGGCCATCACCGCCTGGGTGCTGACCTCGGAATGACGCACGTCCACCGCTCGACGTTGCGAGAACGCGTCCACCAGCGCCGGCGGCAACACCAGATAACCCAGGCGCAGCGCCGGAAAGGCGACCTTGCCGAACGTGCCGACGTACAGCACCCGTCCCTGCCGATCGAGTGCTGCCAGCGGCGCCAGGGGTGCGCCGCTGTAGCGGTATTCGCCATCGTAGTCGTCCTCGACGATCCAGCCGTTGGCGCGCTCGGCCCAGGCCAGCAACTCCAGGCGCCGGGCCAGGCTCATCACCACCCCCGTGGGGTACTGATGCGATGGCGTCACATAGGCCAGGCGACAATCGCCCAACCCCGCCAATGCCTGGCAATCGATGCCCTCGCTGTCCACCGCCACGCCGTGCAAGCGCGCGCCGGCCACCGCGAACGCATGACCCGCCGCGCGATAACCCGGGTTTTCAATCGCCACCCCGTCCCCCGGTTCCACCAGCAACTGCGCACAGAGGCTGATCCCCTGCTGCGCGCCACTGGTGATGACGATTTGTTCGGCGCTGCACTGCATGCCTCGGGAACTGCGCAAATACGCCGCGATCATCCCGCGCAACCGCGCGTCCCCTTCAGGAGCGCCGTAACACAGCTGCTGCAGATCCGGTTTGCGCCAGAACGCTGCGTTCAGTTTGGCCCACACCTCGAACGGAAACAGATCGAACGCCGGCACACCGACCCGAAAAGCCCGGGGCGGACCACTGGGTGGCGTGGGCAAATGGTTGTTTTCGACACGCTGCAAGGCGCCGTTGTGGATGACCTTGTCAGGTACAACCACCGGTAGATCCAGCCATTGCGTCGGCGCTTTTTTCGAGGACTTCCTGACCGGCAACGACGCCTGGGGCAATTGCGCGACATAAGTCCCGTCCCCCACCCGCCCCTCGATAAACCCTTCGGCGTAAAGCTGATCGTAGGCGCGCACCACGCTGTTACGCGAGATCGCCAATGCCGCCGCCAGGTCCCGACTGGCGGGCAAGCGCGTACCACTGGCCAGTCGTCCGTCCAGCACCCTCGCCCGCAACGCCTGATAAAGCTGGCGACTCAGCCCCTGACGACGGTCGAGCTCGATGCCGGCGGGGTTGAAGGACAAGGACAGCGGCGTATTCGTCATGACAATGGACCCATGAAATTCGACGTTAATGGCTCTTACAACAGACCAATAGCCTGCCTAGGATGCAGACATTCGCCAAGGAATAATTCCATGTATACGCCCAGTGGTTTCGCCTTCAATGATTTGTCCGAGCTGCAGCAACAGATCCTCGGTACCCGACTCGCCCTGTTGGTCACCCATGGCGAACAGGGTCTGCAAGCCAGTCACCTGCCCTTGCTGCTGAACACCGACGAGGGGCCCAATGGCACCCTGTACGGCCATTTCGCCAAGGCCAATCCGCAGTGGAAGGAACTGCAGAACGGTGCCGAAGCAATGGTCATTTTCGCCGGTGCCGATGCCTATGTGAGCCCCGGTTTCTACCCGAGCAAGGCCGAGCACGGCAAAGTCGTGCCGACCTGGAATTACGTCGCCGTGCATGCCTATGGCAGCGCCGAAGTCTTCACCGACGCCGATCGCCTGCGCTCGCTGGTCAGTGCCTTGACCGATCGCCATGAAGCCGGTCGCGCCCAGCCGTGGAAAGTCGCCGACGCGCCCGCCGACTACATCGATGGCATGCTCAGGGCCATCGTCGGGTTTGCCTTGCCGATCCAGCGCCTGGAAGGCAAACGCAAGCTCAGCCAGAACCGCAGCACCGCAGACATCGCCGGCGTGCGCGAGGGGCTGGCCGCCAGCCCCGATGCCCACGACCAGGCCCTCGCCCACTTGATGCGTTAAGGAATCAGCATGAGTCAACTCGAAATCCGCCAGGTCTACGCCGAGGACCACGCCGCCTGGCTGCCGTTGTGGCAGGCTTACCTGCGCTTCTACAACACCGAATTGCCGGACGCCGTCAGCCAAAGCACCTGGCAGCGCATGCTCGACCCGAACGAGCCGACCCACGCCGCCCTCGCCTGGGCTGACGGCAAACCAGTGGGCATGGTGCATTTCATTTACCATCGTTCAAACTGGAGCATCGAAAACTCGTGCTACCTGCAGGACCTGCTGGTGGTGCCGGAAACCCGAGGCACTGGCGTTGGCCGCCAGTTGATCGAGTTCGTCTACGCCACGGCCAAGGCCGACGGTTGCAACAAGGTGCACTGGCTGACCCACGAAACCAACGCCACCGCGATCCAGCTCTACGAGCGCATCGCCGAGCGTCCGGGTTTGATCCAGTTTCGCAAAGCCATTTAAGGTTCAAGGAGAACAGCATGTCGATTTCACTCGCCGACTGGAAAGGCGTCCCGGCCCCGACCGTCCAACTGATCGAAGGGCGCTTCATCCGCCTGGAGAGACTCGACCCGACGCGCCACGGCGACGACTTGTTCAACGCCCTGCAAGGCCCCGGTGCCGACCCGAAACTGTGGGACTACCTGCCTTACGGGCCCTTCCCGGAGCGCGGCGCCTTCAACGACTGGCTGAACAATCATGCCGCCAGCAGCGATCCCTATTTCTTCAGCGTGATCGACCGCGCCAGCGGCGAGGTGCAAGGCCTCCTCAGCCTGATGTCGATCGTCCCGGCCCAGGGCCGCATCGAAATCGGCCACGTGACCTTTGGCGCGCCGATGCAACGCTCACCGAAAAGCACCGAGGCGGTCTACCTGCTGGCCAAGGAGTCGTTCGCCCTCGGCTACCGGCGCCTGGAGTGGAAATGCAACAACGGCAACGCCCGCTCCAAATACGCCGCCGAGCGGCTGGGCTTCAGTTTCGAAGGGGTCTTCCGCCAGCACATGGTGGTCAAGGGACAGAACCGCGACACCGCCTGGTATTCGATCATCGATTCGGAGTGGCCGGCGATTGGCGCGGGGTTCGAGCGCTGGTTGAGTGATGAAAACCAGGCGGCTTCGGGGCAGGTAAAGGGGCTGGTGGAGTGTCGGGGCACAGCTATTTAAACAACGGCTCCCTAGAACTTTTCTCTGTTTGCCGGTCTATTTGGATAGGCACATCCGCTCGGCAAGTGCGAACCCGCAGCTTGCCGCAGCCGGATGGCCACACGACCAATTGTCAATCAGAGGTTGCCTTCGCGCATGAAATTCCATGACCCTCGGATGGTGCTCTTCGGCCTGTTCGCGTTCGCGGCAATGGGCTCGGCATCAGCCACACAGATAAAGCCCGCAACCCCTGTTTTCCCCACTGAAGCCACAGCCATCCAGGCGCCTGCCAAGGCCGCCGAGAACCCTTGGCCGACCTTGGCCAGCATGGCCGACAAGCAGCCTGGGCCATTGCTGGCCCATGACGACCGGAACTGGCACGATCATCGAGACGATTGGCGCCGGGACCAATGGCGTAGAGACCAGTGGCGCCGGGACCAGTGGCGTCGAGAGCAAGCCCGCCGGGAAGCGGAACGCCATCGTGATTGGGAGCGCCACCACCGGGATCGTGTCATGGGCCACCGCTACGACGACGATCGCCGCTACTATCGTCGCTAAATCAATCCGCCTTCAGGCCTGCCTCAAGGCGCCCTCGAACGCAGGCGTCAATCCCGACAACTCCAGCTTGCGCACGAAGGCGCCGAGACGCTCTTGCCTGTAGGCGTCCACGTCCAGGTCACGGTAATCGTAGAAACCCTGGCCATCGCGCAAGCCATTGCGGCCGTTTTGCATGTTGTCGGTTATCACCTGAGGCGACTCGAAACGCGGTGACAGTGCGCCGCTCAAGTAACGCGAGGCGTAGTAGAGAATGTCGCCGCCGCCCCAGTCGATGAACTCCAGCAGGCCCAGCACCGAGAAGCGCAAACCGAAGCCGACGCGCACTGCGGTGTCGATATCTTCGGCGCTGGCCACGCCCTCTTCCACCATCCGTGCCGCTTCGTTCATCGCCAGTGCCTGGATGCGCGGCACGATATAACCCGCCACCGGATTGCACACCACGGGCACCTTGCCGATGCGCTTGAGCAGTTGCAGCAGCCGCTCGACCACCTGCGGGCAGGTCGCCTCGCTCCGACTGACTTCCACCAGCGGCATCAGGTGCGCGGGATTGAGCCAGTGCGCGTTGACGAAGCGCTGCGGCCCGCTGACCATTTCGCTCAACTCGGTGACCAGGAAGGTCGAGGTGGTCGAGGCAATGATGGCCGACGCCGGGACATGCTCGCTGACCCAGGCGAAGGTCTGCTGCTTGACCTCGATGACTTCCGGCACGGCTTCGAACACCAGGTCGCACCCGCGCAATGCCTCGGCGGCCCGGGATCGGGTTTGCAGGGTCAACCGCGACAGCGCGATGTCCGCCTGTTCCGGCTGGAGCATGCCAAGGCGAACCAGCATCTGCAGTTCGCTGCGGACGTTGTTGCGCACGCGCTCGAAGTAGCCGTGGCGCTCATTCTCGGCGCGATCCTTGATGTCGATGAGGGTGACCGGCAGGCCCGCATGGATGAAGGCCAGGGCAATGCCCTCGCCCATCCGGCCGGCGCCGACCACGCTGACGTGCGGCAGCGCGGCGTTCATCGGTTGCAGCCCTCGGTCAGCAGTTCGCTCATCTGTGCTCGACTCAACCCGGCCAGGCCGAGGTTCTCCAGAGTGCGGCCCTCGGCGTAGAGATCGCGCCCGGCGACGACCGAGGCAATGCTCAACAGGCCTTGGGCAATCGGGGTTGGCACACCGGCCCAACGGCCGACGGACACCAGGAAGGACAGGCCCAGGCGGGTGTCTTCGAGCATGTAGCGATGTGTTTGCAGGTCGATGTCTTCGCGCCAGTCGCCGCTGTCGGTCAGCTTGCCATGGGCGCCGCGACCGTACATCCACGCATCGCCTTCGCTGCGGTTGTAGTGATCGGCCAGGGGAAAATGCGGTGCGCCGTAGGTCAGTGCTTCGCGCACGGCCATGCGCTCGGCATCGAGCTGGTTGGTCACGCGGCGAATCGACGGTTGGGTGCCTTCGTTGTGGATGTCCCAGGCCTCGAAATGCTCCAGGGGACCGGCATTCATCATGATCAGCGGCGGGTGGATGATGGGACCTGCGTTCATCAGCGCACCGCTCAGGGCGTCTTCGATCGGTTCGACGCTCGGGTAGGCCTCGCGCAGCACGGCGAAGGCGTGTTCGGACAGGTTGCCGGGGAATACGCCCGTCGGCAGGCGGGTGGCGTAGCAACTGATCACCAGGTCGCTGGCGCCATGCTTGCGCACCAGGTACGGCAGCGTGCCGGTCTCGGCGAAAGCGACTTTGCTGCGGTTGCCCGCATCGGCCAGGGCCTTGGCGAACACGTAGCTGCCGAAAGTGCCCGGTGGCAGGAACACCACCTGACCGTCGCGCAGGTGCGGCGCCACCTGTTTGGCCAGGTCTTCGTGGGACGTCGAGGGCAGCGGGATGATGATCAGTTGCGCGTCGGCCAAGGCTTCAGCCAGATCGTCGGTCAATGAGAGCTTGTCGCCCGGTTTACCGACCGAGAGCTGACGAGTGCCCCGGTAGTCCTTGATGGTCAGGCTGCCGATCGCCAGCAGCTCCTTGAGCGCCGCCGAGTCGCGACGCCACAGGCGGGTCTGATGCCCTTTCTCAGCCATTTCGACAGCGGCGGCGTAACAGCCGTGTCCACCACCCAGCACGGTAATATTCATCGAGTCACTCCTCTGGTAAGAGACTCGATGCTAGCGAGCGGTGCCGCCCCAGGCTTATCCGAATGCGCAGCCGACTCACGGATTGCGCAGAAGTCTCAATGCTTCTGTCGTCGCAGGGTGTCCGACGGCAGGCAGCCATAACGTTGCCGATAGGCACTGGAAAAATGCCCGAAGCTGTTGATGCCGTGGCGCAAGAGGATATCGGTGACGGTCTCAAAGGCGTTGCCCCGCTGCAGCGACTCGTGGACCAGCGCCAGGCGACGGTCACGAATGTACTCCACCGGTGCCTGCTGGAGAAACTGCCTGAAGCCGTTCTGCAAGGTGCGCACCGAAACCCCACACAGCTCGCTCAGGGTGGCCATGCTGATTAGTTGGTCGATGTGTTCCTCGATGTAGTCACGGGCCTTTTTCACGTGGTGCGGCAGTGGCGCGCGGGAATCGTGCAACAGATCCGTCGAGTAGTTATGCGGCAGCTGTGTGAGCAGCAGTTGCATCAGGTAGTCGGACAGGCCGCTGGCGAGGCGCGAGCCGTCCACGCCGCTGCCGTACAGCCGGCAGATGTAGTCCAGGGTGTGATAGAGGCTGACGACGCCGGCGCCCAGGTGATCGACGCTGACATCGAAGATCACCGATTGCCGCAGGCTGCGGCCGAGAAGATGTTGCAATTGCGTCTGCAGGGCATCACGGTCGACCCGCAGGATCAGGTTGCGGCACTCGCCATCGGTGACGATGCGGCTTTGCGCGAACGGCGAGGACACGCTCAGGCAGCCCGACTGCATCGCCGCGCTGCGCCGCCCGTGGGCCACCTGGCAATGCCCCTGCAAGGTGATGCGAAACAGGTACTGATCGGCAATGTCGCCGATGGTGATCTCCACCGGCGTGCCATAGCGCAAGTCGAGCAGCGCCGAAGTGCCGAAGAACACGCCGTTGAGCCGGGTATGAATCGGCTCGTCACGCAGCACGTTGAAGCTGTGCGGGCACAGGTAGTGGCTGACCTTGTCCTGGATCTCGCGGCAGTCGGCCGAGCTGAGCAGGCTGTGCCGTTCCAGCAGGTGTACGTCATTCAACATCAGAGACTCTCCTGACCTGAAGCGGATCGACCCCGCTGCGTCTAAACGCAGCGGGGTCGTTGCACCGACATATTCATGTCATGCGTGGGTCGGGTACTCCCGGGCATAACTTTCGCGGAAACGCCGGCAACCGCGCCACAGCAAAAGCACGGTCAACGCCGATGCACCGGCGATCACCAGCGACATCGAAGAGCCCACTGCTGCTGGCGATCCGAAGTAGCGATCGGTCAACAACGCCACCAGCGTGGTGCCCAGGCCCAACCCCAGCAGATTGCTGATCAGCAGGAACACCGCCGAGACCTGTGCGCGCACCTGGTTCGGCGCGAGGATCTGCATCGCCGCCGTTGAAGCCGGCATCGGGAACGAAGCGAAGAACATCGCCGGCACCAATAGCGTCACCGACAGCCACAGTTGATCGACTTGCGGAAACAGCACGGCCGGCACCGCCATGCCCAGGGCGCCGATCACGCCGGTGCGCATCGCGGCATCCTGGTGACCTTTCTTGGCCAGGTAATCGGTGAGCCAGCCACCGAACAGCACACCGGCGGTGTTGGCCAGCAACAGCACGGTGCCGAGCATGTAGCCCGCTTCCATCGGGGTCAGGCCGAACTTGCGGATGTACAGCGCCGGGCTCCAGCTCATCATGCAGAACAGCACCATGGCGTAGAACGAAAAGCCCAGGTAATGGCAGGTGAAGGTGGCACGGTGGCGCCCGAGAAAGCGCAGGCCATCGCTCATTCCAACCTTCTTGGCCCTACCCTGCGCATCGACCTGCAGGCCCTTGCGCGCAGGGTCGCGCACGGTGAGCCAGATCAGCAGGCCGACCACGATGCCAGGCAGACCGACGATGAAGAACGCCAGTTGCCAGGCCTTCATCGCACCGAGAAAAGCCACCTCGATGGTGTTCATGTCCTTGAGCATGGCGATCACATAGCCGCCCACCAGGAAGGCCAGGCCACCACCGACGAACGAACCGATCGAGTAGATGCCGACGGCGCGTCCGAGTTTCTCCTTGGGGAACATGTCGCTGAACATCGAGTAGGCCGAGGGCGACAGCGCCGCTTCGCCGACGCCGACGCCGATGCGCGCGAGGAACATGTGCAGGAAGTTTTTGCTCAGGCCGCAGGCGGCCGTCGCCAGGCTCCAGAACACCACCCCGACGGCAATGATCTTCGGCCTGGAGAAGCGATCGGCCAGGTAGGCGATGGGCATGCCCATGAAGGCGTAGAACAAAGAAAAGGCCAGCCCGTGCAGCAGGCTGAACTGGGTGTCGCTGATCTGCAGGTCGGCCTTGATAGGCTCGATCATCAGCGCCAGGATCTGCCGATCCACGAATGAAAAGATGTAGGCGATCATGCACAGGCCGACCACGTACCACTCGTAGATATAGGTTTTCTTTTTCTGTTGTTGCAGGACCGCATTATCGACCTGGATATTCACTAGTGTTTGCTCCTTCTCGAATCCGCTCATGGGCGCAGCGCGCCGGGTGACGGTGCACGGCGCACCGACTGGATAGTTGCGGGGCAGATGCAAAGGACAATGGGTTCGAACATGGTCAGGCCTCTTATTGTTATGGGGGTAGGCACGCTTACCAGAACTTCCAGGTGTAGGTCGTGGCGACACGGAACTCGTTGTAGTCGTAGCCGTACTTCTGTTTCACATCGATGTTGCGCAGGTCCAGCCCGAGGCCTGCCAGCGCCCCGCTCTGCACCACGTAGCTGAGCCCCAGGAAACGTTCGCTTTCCTGGTTGTCGCTCAGGTTGCCGCCACGGTCCCAGTTCGTGCCCTTGATGTAGCGGGTATAGAACTTCAGCCCAGGCATTCCCATCCCGGCAAAGTCGTAGCTGTAGCGTGCGCCCCAGGATTTTTCATCCGGGCGGACAAACCCCAGGGACGACCAGTGCACCAGGTAAGGTTGCGGGATATAGCCGTTCATGGTCGGGAACACGCTGTCACCGAGCATGCGCTGGTAACTGAGGCCAAACATGTGCGCGCCCTTGAGCAGGGAGAACAAGGCACCGTAGGAACGGTTGTCGATCTCACCGTTCAAGGCATTGCCGTCTTCATTGTTATTGAAGTAGCGCAGGTCGGTCTTGAGTTTGTAGCCATTGCCCAAATCAGCCATATGCATCAGGCCGAAATAGTGCTGCTGATAAATGTCGTGCAACACGCCGTAGAAATAACTGGCTTGCAGAGTCTTGGTAATGTCGTAAGTAACTCCGCCAAAATCCAGGCCGTCACTGTCGAGATTGTCGGTGGAGCCGAATTTATAAAGTTTCTCGTGGTTGGAAGATTCCCGTGTCACGGCGGACCAGAACCGACCACCGGTCATCGTCAAGCCGTCCACTTCCTTGGACTCGACCACCGCCCCTTGGTAGATGGTATCCAGCTGCCGACTGGTGTCATCGAACGCCACCGGCAATTGCGGGCGAAGGTCACCGACTTTCAACTCGGTCTTGCTGTAGCGCATCTTGAAGGTGGCACCGGCGCGGCTGTAGTCATCGGCCGTCTGCTGCTCACTGACGCTGTAGGGCAATGAACCGTCGTTGCCCGACGAATCCAGGCGCACGGCGTATTGCGCATCCACATCGAGGCCGATGGCCAAGGCCGTGTCGGTATACCCGGAAGTAAATTGCGCATCGAAACCCTGGGACCAACTGTGGACTTCGGAAACCGGTGCATCGGTGTTGGTGTAGTTGCGATGCAAGTAGAAGTTACGCGTATCCACTTTGAAGTGACTGTCATCGATGAGATCTGCATGGGACGGCGAACAGATCATCCCCAACACGCTGGCAATACCGAGCCCACGGCAAGACTGCTTTACCTGATACATCCAACATCTCCACATCTGTATGTGCCTGGGCACTGTATTTATAGGAGCAGTGTCAAACGAAGAACGAAAACGCTTTCTTGTTGTTATGGCGCCAGGCGAGCCCGATGGAACAATCCACTACGACGGCACGCCCAAGGTCTACGCACGGTAAGCGAGTGGACGCCGCGCCGGTATCAAGACGAACAGCATCCGAAGGGGGGAAATCTCCAACGCGGCTAAAGGTTTCCCTTAGTCGATTGCGAGCGGGCGGCCATTTCCAGACGTACGGCCGCGAGGGAAATCGAGAAGACTCGGTCGTCGCACTACATCAACGGGAGATGTCGCGTATCGGCGATGAGGATGGGTTCTTGTAACGCAACGCCTCCACCAGCAACGCAAACGCGGGCGACGCCTGGCGCCTGCTCGGGTAATAGAGATGAAAACCGGCAAACCATGGCGACCAGTCTTCCAGCACTTGAATCAGGCGCCCGGCTTCGAGGTGAGGCGCGACCAGGTCATGGGGAATGTAGCTCAACCCGAATCCGTCCAGCGCCGCTGCCAACAGCTGATAAACACCGTTGTAGGTCACCTGGCCTGTCACGCGAACCTTGAGACGTTCGCCATCCTTGGCGAACTCCCAGGCATACAGGCCGCCGTTGGTGGGCAAGCGCAGGTTATTGCACAAGTGATCTGTGAGCGCCCGAGGCGTCGTGGGTAGTTCACGGTTGGCAAAGTAGCCAGGAGACCCCACCACCGACATGCGCATGTCCGGCCCGATACGCGTGGCAATCATGCCTTGCGCCACGTCCTCGCCCAGCCTGACCCCGGCATCAAAGCCCTGTGCGGCGATGTCGACGAAGCTGTAGTCGCAACAGACTTCCACCGAGATGTCCGGATACCTGGGGAGGAAGTCTTTGAGCACGGGCCGAATGATCTGGTCCAGCACATGGTCCATTGCGTTGATACGGATATTGCCTGCGGGGGTGTCGCGCAGATCACTCAGGTCAGCCAGCTCCAGTTCGATTTCCTCGAAGTGGGGCCCCACCCTGCTCATCAGACGCTCGCCGGCCTCGGTGGGCGAAACGCTGCGCGTGGTGCGCGTCAACAAACGCAGTCCAAGGCGCGCTTCCAGGCCACGAATCGTATGGCTCAGCGCTGATTGGGAGACGCCGAGCCTGGCAGCGGCCTTGGTAAAGCTTCGCTCCTTTGCCACGGCGAGGAATGCAAGCAGATCACTGGCGTTTTCCCTGAGCATTGATGAGAACCTCACATAAATATTTTCGGATTCTAGCCTCTAATCATATTAATGAGCAGCTGATAGATTTTAGATCCATTCAGGTCGTCACCGACGGCTGGTGCCTCAAGGGAACCGTCATGAAAAATCTCGCGGCCACGGCGTTGTCGCTGTCATTGCTCGCTTTCGATGTAACCGCAGAAGGGGAAAAACCCATGCTCGTCATTAACCCGAACGGCTCGCAGCCTTCCGCCAAGGGACCCGCCGATTACTTTACCGGCACTGTTCGGGTCGACGCGCCGTTCAAGGGGACACAAGAGGCGCGGGTCAGCGGCGCCACCGTGACCTTTGAACCGGGCGCTCGCACTGCCTGGCACACTCACCCGTTGGGCCAGACCTTGATCGTCACCGCGGGATCCGGACTGGTGCAGGCGTTGGGGCAACCGGTTCGTTCAATCAAACCGGGAGACACCGTGTGGATTCCACCAAACATCAAACACTGGCACGGCGCGACCGCCACCACTGCAATGACGCATATCGCCATTGCCGAAGTGCTGGACGGCAAAGTGGTCGACTGGATGGAACAGGTCAGCGACGAACAGTACGCCCAAGGGCGTTGATCGAATTCACATGAGGTCCTCATGAAAAACACCCGCAAAGTCATAGTCGTCATTGGAGCAGGTTCGATTGGCCAGGCGATTGCCCGCCGCGTAAGCACGGGTAAACATGTCCTGCTGGCCGACCTGCGCCAGGAGAACGCTGACGCAGCGGCCAAGGTGCTGCTCGACGCAGGCTTCGAAGTCAGCACGACCGTCGTCGACGTTTCTTCGCGCGAAGCGGTCGAGGCACTGTAGGCTCATCAGCCGCAGCATGATGGGACAATTGTCGAGTGGGCAAGAGACCAATAGCAGCCCTTCATGATCGGCTGCTATTGGCAAAAAAGGTAGCACTGGCCGACACCGACCTACGTGTCAGCAATGGGTCGCACTACTTCGATACCACCAGCGCCGGTGGCTGCCAGCTGCCTTCGCCAGCGGGAAGAATCGAAGGGGGGGCGGTCTTTGGCCAATAGAGGCGCATTACCAGAAAGACGGTGTCGTCAGGCGCGGGCAACCAGTTTGCCTCCTTGGCCTTGCCGGGGGAGTCTTTCTGGATGTACAGCGTCAGTGAACCATCCGTGTTTTTCTTCATCGCCGACAGCATCGGCGAATTGATCAGGTAACGGTTGAGCGGATTCTTGACCAGCAGCTGGCTCTTGCCGTCGTACATGGTCACTGACCAGAAGGCATTGACTGGCGGCAGTTTGCCGGCCGGGAAAGTCAGCGTGTACTTGCGCTTGCTGGTATCCAGCGTATGGCCGGTGCCATCGGTGCGCGTGTTGGGATACATCGCCTCGACGGCGTCGTTGCCGTAAAGGCCGCCTTTCGCAGCACCAGCACGCTTCAGCCAGTCAGCCTTGTAGAACGTTTGGTCGCCGAAGTACGCGCCTACGTTCCAGCCGTTGATTATCTTCGTCCCGCTCGCGAGGAACTTGTCGACCTTCTCGTCACCGGCCTTCATCCCGAGCAGGACCACGGCCTTGTGCTCGAGCGAGAGGTCCTTGAATTCGAAGGTGCGACCAGGTCCCACCCCAATGCTCGCCAGCTTGGCCCGGATCTCCTGGTCGTCGGCCGATGGCGGCACATACTCCATCGCGGCCGACAAGTACTCGTAGAAGTTGGCCTTGATGCCTTCCGTCGTAGCCGGCACGAAATCAATCTTCGGCGCAGTGGGCGGCGCGGGTTGATGGAGGAAGGCGGAGAGCGGCTGGACCTTATAGCCCGCTTGCACCTTCTCGACATTCGGCATGTCCTTGGCATTGTAGAGCTGAGTCCGAATGGCGCTCACGGCAAAGGGGGTGGTCGAGGTGAAGACTTTTTTGATACCGGGAGGGGGCGCGCCTTTCCAATCGGGACCGACCACCATGTAGTCGCCCGCTTCGTTGCCGGTGGCACGGCTGCCGATGTAACCGTAGTTGTAAGTGTTGCCGTCGATCATCTGCACCGAGTAGTAACGCCGCTTGTCCACTGCCGGCACCGAGATAACCATCGGCTCCGCGCGCAGGTCCAGCCAGACAAATGAGTACGGGGTGTCGCTGTTCGGAGTGATGATGGCCGTATCTTGGTAGGTGAAGACGCGAGGCTCGTTCTTGATCTGGTTGAACGGCGCCTTGTATTGCGGGCCGCCCTTGTCGACGGCATATTCGTGCATCACGGCGTAGTTCATCACCAGCGGCAAGCCGTAGATGAAACCTTCCTCGGCGATCGCCTTGGTCTGCTCGAGACTTGGTGCGGGTACGCCCTTGGACACATCGGCCTTGTTTGCCTGTGTGATCGGATCGTTCTTGCTCGCACACCCAGCAAATACCGTTGAACCCACTACGACGAGTGCCGCAGCCATCGTCCAGCCCCGGTTTGACTTCCTGTTCATTTTCACCTCGTTGGTTTAGTGCAAGCTGGCGTCGTGAGTTTTCATGCCGACGGTTAGATACCAGGCATGACACATGAAACGCTCTTGGATTTTTCTCAGCAGCGCCAAGTCGTGTTGGCGGTCAGGGCTTGAATTTAGGCGTTGTCGAACTCGCCTGATACACGATAGCCAGACAAGGTTTTTACTGATCGACTGGCATGCCCCCATCCACACGCCCAAGGAGTGTAGATCACAATAAGCCGGCATCCCCCTTGCGAGCTAAAGGCGAACAGTCAGAAAACTACTGTTGTGTGTCCGATATCATTAATGAGGGCTGCCTGCGACTGCAATGGGTCGATTGTGTTGAAAAAGTCGGATTTTCAATTCACCTGAACTCAGGTACGACCACTACCGGAGAACCGACTCACCACATTGAGTGGTTTCTCGGCCCTTCGTTGACCTTTGCTGCTCTGTTAATGGGTTAGTTTGAGGTTTTTTGCTTCGTGCAGGCGCACCTATCCCGTAGAAGGTGGCCCTTGAGATGCAAGTTTGGCAAGCCGTCGCAGGTTCTGTACCGCGGCCGCCAGCGTGAACTCATCAGGCCAGCATCGGCGCGGTACCGTAAGCGGTGTCGCCAATGAGGCGCTCTGACTTGATGTCGAACTGCGCTTCGACCCGATCGATCATCGTCTTGGTGCTCTCGACTTCTGCGGTTCGATGAGCCGGTGTGGGCTCGACATCCATGATCACGCCGTGCTTGGTATCGATCAGATAATTCGTGGATCGGGCTATAGAAATCGGCGAGGTAATGGCGCAGGTCGCTCAGATCGAGACACCGATCAATGCTGCGTAGAAGGTGATTGGCTGGAATGTGATCTTCAAGGTTGAACGAGTAAAACAGCCGCTCCTGCCCACTCGAAAACTGTCCCATCATGCTGCGTGCTTCCCTGCTGGCCAATGTAGAGATTTTGCCGCAGGCCAGATAGCAGAGCTACTTTTTCAATAAAATCAGACGAAACCGGTCAGTCAAAAAACTCCATACCTGCATACGGATGGCGCCGACATTGCTCAAGCCTTGAAGCGAGGCTGCCTACATGCACTTCCAGACGATGCCCATCGGGATCCGAAAAATAAAATGAGTTACCTTCGCTCGAATTGGATTTCCACTCAATAACGTTACGAAGCCGCAAGTAAGCGGTGACTTCTTCAAAATCATCCTGCCCCACCGAAAACGCATAGTGGGTGTAATCAGGCTGTTTTTCCGCCACACGGCTCTCATCGAGAGACAGACAAAGCCAGAGATCACCGAGGGAAAGATAAGCCCCCGTCTCCCAGCGGGCAGCCAATCTAAACCCGGGTAGCGCCACATAAAACTCAATGCTGCGAGAGAGGTTCACAACCGCCAACGTAAAATGATTCAAGCCAGTCAACATGAGCATCTATCCAGAGTCAGTCCACGAGAACCGTTGAGGATATCAACATCGACTTTTTCAACACAATCGGCCAAAAGCGGACGCTGAAGTAACATCACACCGATGAAAAACGCTTTCGATAATCACTTGGTCCCACTCCGAGACGCCGCATAAATGCCCTTCTGAACCCATCCGTATTGGCATAGCCGACTGTATCGGCCAAGCGTTTGAGTGATACGTTCGAGTCTTCGATCAGCCGTCTGGCCGCATCAATGCGCGCCAGTTCGACAAATTCCGCCGGGGTCGAGCCGGCTTCGGCCTTGAAAGTTCGGGAGAAGTTGCGCTCGCTCATACCGGCGCGGCTGGCCAGGATGGGAACGCTCAAGTCGGCCTTCAGGTGCTCCACCACATAATCCTGCACGTCTCTGATCACGCTACGTTCGGCGGTTTGCGCTGCCAGTTGCGCGCTGAACTGCGATTGCCCGCCAGGTCGCTTGAAGAACATCACCATTTCACGGGCAACGCTGAGCGCCAGTTCTCTGCCGTGGTCCTCTTCAACCAGCGCCAGCGCAAGATCCATGCCTGCCGTCACACCCGCCGAGGTGTAGACGTTGCCATCCTTGATAAAGATGCTGTCCGGATCGACGTGGATTTGTGGGTGTTCTCTGGCCAGCTTTGCGCTGGAATTCCAGTGAGTGGTGACACGGCGTCCGTCGAGCAGCCCAGCGGCGGCAAGCAAGAATGCACCACTACAGACGGAGCCGATACGACGTACGGATTTCGCCTGTCGGCGTAGCCAATCTTGCAACACAGGGTCATGCGCAATTTCGACGATGTGTGGGCTGCCGGCCACGAGCAAGGTGTCGATCTTGCCTTTGTAAGTTTCGAAGGTTTCGTCGATGCCAAGCTTCAAACCACTTGAGCCTTTGATCAACCCTCTGCAGGTACCGATGACTTCGACCCGATAAGCGCGTGGATTGCCCAGTTGCCTGGCTGCTTCGGCGAAGACGTCGGCAGGTCCGACGACGTCCAGCAGTTGCACGCGGGGGAATGCCAGGAGGGTTATGCGCATGATGTCTGTCCTCGTCGAATCATTGGCTGAATACGTCGCTTTATGACTATTTCAGCCAGCGGTTGTTTGGCTGAAAATAGCTCCAACAGCAAATTCAGTCAAACGAGAGACTGCCATGAACACTGCATATACCCCCCCCGTCGCTGCAGCTCAATCGGTACAAACCGGCACGACGTCCATCAAAAACTTGCCTATTAATCTGTTCGGCTCTGTCATGGGCTTGGCCGGCCTGGGCCTGGCATGGCGCTTGAGTGATCAGTATTACGGCGTCGGTGGCGTGTTGGGTGAAGCGATTGGCGCGCTGGGCGGCCTGGTATTCGTGCTGCTGACCTTGGGTTACCTGACCAAATGGGTGAAACATCCAGAAGCGGTAAGGGCCGAGTTCAACCATCCGATTGCCAGCAACTTTTTTGGCACCTTCACCATTGCAGTGTTGCTGCTTTCGGCAGTCGCGGCGCCCTACAATGAATTGCTCGGACAGGCTCTATGGATACTGGGAAGCGCACTGACAGTGTTGCTCGCGGGCCTCGTAGTTTCCCGCCTGTTGTCGGGTAACCAGGATTCGTTAAATGCCGTACCTGCCTGGCTGATTCCAGGTGTTGCCACCCTCGATATCGCGGTAACCGGAGCGCACATGCCTATGGCTTGGGCTGCTGAGTTCAACAAGTTTGCGCTCGCCGTGGGTGCGGTGCTGGCGCTGGTTTTCTTTACCCGGATCTTTTCGCGACTGGTGCATGAGGCAACTCTGGCCAAAGGCATGGTGCCTTCGCTGATGGTCCTGATTGCACCGTTTGAAGTCGGTTTCCTGGCGTACACCAACGTGTTCGGCGAGATCGACCGATTTGCCAGCGTGTTGTTCTACTTCGGCCTGTTCCTGTTCGTGGTGTTGAGCTTCAAAGTGTTCCGACGCGATGTGCCCTTTGCTCCTTCGTGGTGGGCAATCAGCTTTCCCATCGCTGCCCTGAGCAATGCCGCGCTGAAATATGCACATGCCCAGGACAACACCGTGCTGATGATCATCGCCGCTGTGATTCTGCTGTTCCTCACTGTGGCACTTACCGTGTTGTTGGTGAAAACCCTGATCAGCCTGTTCAGCGGCAAACTTTTGGCCAACTGACCTTTTACCTCACTTTGGCGAGCCTTTATCGGCTCGCTTTTTTTGCCCATACAGGTTTCATCGAATGACTTACAACACATCGTGGTTACTGCTGATCGTTGCCGGCTTTCTGGAGATTTTCTTTGCGGTCGGCTTGAAATCTGCAAACGGCTTTGAACGACCCTGGCTGCTGGCCGGCACGGTCGTAGTGTTGGCCGGTAGTTTGTGCTTGTTGACGATGGCGCTGCGGGTGCTGCCCGTAGGAACCGCCTATGCGGTCTGGACCGGCATCGGCGCTGCTGGCACAGCAATCGTTGGAATGTATTGGTTGGGTGATACGGTATCGTTCTGGAAACTTGTCTGGATTGGCTTGATCCTCTTGAGTGTCGCCGGACTACGCTGGGCGACCTGAACAGAGCGAATACTTAATTGAATCAATAAATAACCCTATGTTGAAGAGCATTGTGAAAGAAGGACTGTTCTCGCTCCTGACAGGAAGCAACGGCCAAAAGCATTCCTTTGGCGAACGGCATATGGGTCGATTGTGTTGAAAAAGTCGGATTTTCAATTCACCTGAACTCAGGTACGACCTCTACCGGAGAACCGACTCACCACATTGAGTGGTTTCTCGGCCCTTCGTTGACCTTTGCTGCTCTGTTAATGGGTTAGCTTGAGGTTTTTTGCTTCGTGCAGGCGCACCTATCGCGTCGAAGGAGGCCCTTGAGATGCAAGTTTGGCCAGCCGTCGCAGGTTCTGCTCACACCACCGCAGCTGCAATCGTTCTGGAACGCCAGGCAAAAGCCAACACCATCAGCAGCCCCAGACCCGCCACTGCCGCTCCGGCCAGGGAAATCGCCGGATAACCCAGACCGGCATTGATCACCGCTCCACCCAGCGCCGCACCAATCGCGTTGCCCAGGTTGAAGGCACCGATGTTCACCGCCGAGGCCAGATTGGGCGCGTCCTTGGCAGCCTCCATGACGCGCATCTGTAGCGGCGGCACCAGGGCGAAGCTGGCGATACCCCATATCAGGATGGCAACGGCGGCCGGCAGCGGCCAACGCATCAGCACGGTGAACGCCAGCAAGACGAGAATCAGCACACTCAGCGAAACGATCAGTGTGCGATCTATCGAGCGGTCGGCGGCCTTGCCGCCCCACATGTTGCCCAGCGTCAACCCCACACCGAACAGCACCAGCATGGCGGTGATGTAGGCGGTGGACGCATGGGTCTCGCTGCTGAGGATTGGCGCGATGTAGGTGAAGACGGTAAACATTGCCCCCGAGCCGACGACGGTCAGGGCCAACGCCCCCAGCACCGGGCCACGGCCCAGTACCCGAATTTCGGCCATAACGCCGACGCTTTTCGGCGCCGGCAGGTTCGGCAGGGCGAACCACAACGCGGTCATGGCCACCACGCCGAGGCCGGTGATACCCCAGAATGCGGTGCGCCAGCCGAACAGTTCGCCAAACCAGGCGGCCAGCGGCACACCGCCGATGGTTGCCAGGGTAAGGCCCATGAACATCGCCGCAACCGCCCCGGCTCGTTTCTGCGGAGCGACGACGCTGGCGGCGACGATGGAGCCAACGCCAAAGAACGCCCCATGGTTCAGTGAAGTCACCACTCTGGCGACCATGAGGCTGTAGTAATCGGTGGCCAGGGCTGACATCAGATTACCCAGGGTGAAAATCGCCATGAGTCCGATCAGCAGATAGCGCCGGGGAATCCTGCCGGTGGTCAGGGTCATCAGCGGCGCGCCGAGCAGTACGCCCAGGGCGTAAGCACTGACCAACAGACCTGCGGCGGGAATGGAAACGCCGAGATCCGCAGCGATGCCTGGCAACATGCCCATGGGGGCGAACTCGGTAACGCCGATGCCAAAAGCACCGATGGCGAGTGCGACAAGTGGTGGATTGATACGCATGGAAGGCTCCTTATCTATGCCGCCAATGCTACGATCCAACCTTTTCAGGCGGTAGATAGCATTTTCGGCAATCACCTTTGCGTAAGAGGCACAAATGGACTTCAACGGCAGGTCAGGTGAAATGGAAGTGTTCGCCACCGTGGCGCAGGAAGGCAGCCTGTCGGCCGCCGCGCGTGCATTGGGGCTGACACCCTCGGCGGTCAGCCGGATCATCGCGCGTACCGAACAACGTCTTGGCACGCGCCTGCTGTTGCGCACCACCCGAGCGATCACCTTCACCGCCGAGGGCGAGGCTTTCCTGCGCGGCGCCCGGCGTATCCTGGCCGACATGGCCGAGGTTGAAGAAGCCATCGCCGACCAGGGCGTACCAAGGGGCCGATTGCGGGTCAGCGCTGCCCTTGGCCATGGGCGACTGGCCATCGTTCCCTTGGTGGCAGCATTCAGCGCCCGCTACCCGAACATCGTCGTCGACCTCACCCTCGGCGACGAAGTGGTCGACATTCTCGGCGGCCAGGCCGACGTCGCGGTGCGCTTTGGCCATCTGCCCGACAGCCCGCTGACCGCGCGCAGGATCGGCAACACCGGCCAGGTAGTGGTGGCATCGCCCGAGTATCTGCAGCGGCACGGCATCCCCCAGGAACCGGAAGACCTGCTACGGCACAACTGCCTACGCTTCAACTTCCGGCGTGCCGAACCCAACTGGCCGTTCATCCGTGACACAAGAGAGTTTTCCCTGAAGGTCAGCGGCAACATCGAATGCAGCAGTGGTGAAGCGCTGGCACAACTCGCGCGAGTAGGTGCCGGCATTGCGCGTATCGGCGAGTTCAGCGTGAGCGAGGATCTGCAGCGCGGTGACCTGATACCGCTGCTGGAAGCCTGGAACCCCGGCGACCAGGAGCCGATTCATGCGGTGTTCGTAGGCGGCTCGGCAATGCCGGCTCGGGTGCGGTTGTTCGTGGACTTCTTGTTGGAACATCACCGGATGTAAGCGGTGGCGTCACTTGATTCTTCCGGCTGCTCGTGAAGCTGTACGTATCAAGCAAGTAGTGAACAGCCCATCGTTGGGCGCGCTATCAGTGGGTGGTCTGCCTGACTGGAACAATCGGGAGTCCATAACAAACAAAAAAAAACGGCCAAAAGCAGTCATCTGAACGAGTCAATGTCCAATCGATGCAGCGTTCGCAATACATCAGGCGCCTTTCATACTCGCCAGTAACGCCACATCTCTTTACGATCAAGGGATCACACGCAAGGAGCCACCTGAATGAGTTTCCTGATACGAAACGCAACGAATGCAGATGCACTGGCAATCAGTCGGATCATCATTGGCACCCTTCGCGAGTCCAATACCCTGGACTATTCATCCGCAATCATCGATCAAGTGGAGTCAAGTTTTTCTCCATCGGCGATCCTTGATTTGTTGACCCGGCGTCAGGTGCTAGTAGCAACAACCGACAGTCATATCGTTGCAACAGCCAGTCTTGATAAGGACGTCGTCCGAAGCGTGTTTGTCGACCCAACCTGGCAAGGGAAAGGCATCGGAAGACAGTTGATGGCGATGATTCAATCGATCGCCATAAAAGATGGCGTCAGCCTCCTGCGTGTCCCCTCTTCAATCACTGCGCAAGGTTTTTACGCTGCGCTTGGCTTCAAGAAAATCCGCGACGAATTTCACCAATCCGAGCGCACCATCATCATGGCGAAGACATTGGAGCACTAGCCCGGATCCAGTACTTTAATCAGGCCAACAGAACGGAAGCTGTCATGGAAAATAACGCAGGCAAGCGAGTGGTCGTCATCGGGGCAGGCATTGTGGGCGCGTCCCTGGCGTATCACCTGGCTGGACTCAGGCCAATGCCTGTCGATGGCATCCCCATCATCGGCTATCTGCCCGATATCGATGGAGTGTACGTTTGCGCCATGCATCCTGGCGTCACGCTGGCGGCGATCGTGGGCCGACTTGCCAGCGAGGAAATAGTCGACGACAAGGTATCCCCTGCCCTTGAATCCTGTCGTCCCGAGCGATTCAGCAAATCGCGGATAAAAGGTCATGGATTGTCATGAAGTGAAAAGGCGTTGTCGTCAAATGAAATGTTTGCCATTCCCCCCTCGATAAGCTGCTGCTCAAGATCTGCGTGGCCAGCCGTGCCTTTTACGATGCACGGCTTGCTCGCAGCCCTTTAACTGCCGGGCGCCCGTCTTCGGGGCCTTTCCGGAGCAGCACAATGAACAAGAAAAATAAAGAACTCTCCCAGCAAGCCGCAATGCAAACGTTGAACCTCAATCCGGCGGTCGGCCCTCGCGGGCGCGACCTGCTCGGTACCGCCCGCATGGTCCTGCGACAAGTGTTGAAGCAGCCCGTGCACAGCGCTCGGCACATGGCCGCATTCGGTATCGAGCTGAAAAATGTATTGCTCGACCGCTCGCCGCTCAAGCCCGCGGCGGGAGACAAGCGCTTCGACGAGCTGACCTGGCAGCGCAACCCGCTCTACCGTCGCTACATGAAGACTTACCTGGCCTGGTGCCAGGAGATGAACGACTGGATCAGCACCAGCAGCCTCAGCGAACAGGACGCTCAGCGTGGTCAGTTCGTCATCGGCCTGCTGACCGATGCGATGGCGCCGACCAACACCCTGGCCAACCCGGTCGCACTGAAGCGCTTCTTTGAAACCGGCGGCAAGAGCATCCTCGATGGCTTCTCGCAGCTGACCCGGGACCTGCTCGAAAACGGCGGCATGCCCAGCCAGGTGGACAAGACGGCGTTCGAGGTAGGCCACAACCTGGGCATCACCGAAGGTGCGGTGGTGTTTCGCAATGAGGTGCTGGAGTTGATCCAGTACAAGCCCCGTACCGAGCAGGTGCAGGTGCGTCCGTTTCTGGTGGTGCCGCCGCAGATCAACAAGTTCTACCTGTTTGACCTGACGCCGGAGAAGAGCCTGATCCGTTTTCTGCTCGGCAGCGGTATCCAGACCTTCGCCATCAGTTGGCGCAACCCGGGCAAGGCCCAGCGCGAATGGGGTTTGACCAGCTACGTGGAAGCCCTGAAGGAAGCGATCGACGCGGTGCTTGCGATCACCGGCAGCGCCGACCTGAACACCTTCGGCGCCTGTTCCGGAGGCTGCACCCTGTCCTCGCTGCTGGGTCACTACGCCGCCCTGGACGAGAAAAAGATCAATGCCTTTACCCTGGCGGTCAGCATGCTGGACATCCGCCCCGACACCCAGGTCGGGCTGTTCGCCGACGAGAAGACCCTGACGGCCGCCAAGCGCCGTTCCTGTCAGGCGGGCGTGCTCGAGGGCCGCGAGCTGGCCAAGGTCTTTGCCTGGATGCGCCCCAATGACTTGATCTGGAGTTACTGGATCAACAACTACCTGCTCGGCAACGAGCCGCCGGCCTTCGATGTCCTCTACTGGAACAACGACACGACCAACCTGCCCGCCACGCTGCACGGCGAATTCATCGATATGTACCAGACCAACCCGTTCGCCCGCGCCGGCGCCCTGGAGGTCGGCGGCACACCGATAGACCTCAGCCAGGTCACCAGTGACTTCTACTGCATCGCAGGCATGAGCGACCACATCACCCCGTGGGACGCCTGCTATCGCTCCATGCATCTGTTTGGCGGCAAGGGCGAGTTCGTGGTGTCCAACAGCGGGCATATCCAGAGCATCCTCAACCCGCCGGGCAACCCCAAGGCGCGCTTCATGACCAACAGCAACCTGCCCGTCGAGGCTCAGGAGTGGATGGATACTGCCAGTCAACAGGCCGGGTCCTGGTGGCCCCACTGGCTGGCCTGGCTGCAGGCACGCTCGGGCGATCACAAAAAGGCTCCGCGCAAACTCGGCAACAGGGCCTATGCCGCTGCCGAGGCTGCGCCGGGTACCTACGTGCACCTGCGCTGAATCGGTTGGCAGGGCTGTGTGCCTGCAGCCCTGCCATACTGTTGAGCATGACCAGCGCAACCTTCCGCTTCTATGAGGAGCTCAACGATTTCCTGCCCGCCGAACGGCGGCGGCAACCCTTTACCTGCGAGTGTGCGCGAGGGGCGACGGTCAAGCACATGATCGAGGCCCTCGGGGTACCGCACACCGAGGTCGAGTTGGTGCTGCTGAACGGCGAGTCGGTGGGCTTCGAGCGGGTGATCCTCGACAGCGACCGGCTGGCGGTGTATCCCAAGTTCGAAGCGCTGGACATCAGCCCGCTGCTCAAGGTGCGTGCGCAACCTTTACGGGTGCTGCGCTTCGTCGCGGACGCACACCTTGGCGGGCTGGCCCGGCTGCTGCGCATGAGCGGCTTCGACACCCTCTACGACAATGGTTTCGAGGATGGCGAAATCGCCGAGATCGCTGCGCAGCACGGACGCATCGTGCTGACGCGCGACCGCGACCTGCTCAAGCGCCGAATCATCAGCCACGGCTGTTATGTGCATGCCCTTAAACCATCGCTGCAGCTGCGCGAATTGTTCGAGCGCCTCGACCTGGCGCGTTGTGCGCGACCCTTCAGCCTGTGCCTTCACTGCAACCTGCCGCTGCACGAGCTCAGCCCGGAACGGGCTCGGCCACGGGTGCCGCCACGCATTGCGGCCCTCCATTCGCACTTCCTGCACTGCGACGCCTGCCAACGGGTTTACTGGGAGGGGTCGCACTGGCGCGATATGAGTGCATTGCTGGCAGCTCTGCTGAAACGATAGCCGCGTGCATCGGGCCGACTGCGCAGCTTGGGAAAGCAGGGCGCGGCAGACGCATCGGCCAGCGGGGCATTTGCGATTTTCCGACCCCGGGCACGTCCAGCGTAATGGTCCTGAAATCCATCAGTTCATCGCGCAGGGGATCGAAGGTACGGATCAAACCACCCAGGCCGTTGAGCAAGAGCAGCGGTGAGCCTTGGCCGCGGATTGAAACATTCAACTGCAAGCCTTCAACGGTTATTTTTTGCGTTGGCATGGCTTGCGCGACCCTATCAAGGCACCAGTAGCGCCTCATGGATTTCAATTGTCGGAATAGCATCCTCCAGACGCCGGCCATTGAGCATATC
This sequence comes from Pseudomonas sp. YuFO20, assembly GCF_035064975.1. NCBI lineage: Bacteria > Pseudomonadati > Pseudomonadota > Gammaproteobacteria > Pseudomonadales > Pseudomonadaceae > Pseudomonas > Pseudomonas sp. YuFO20. The sequence goes on along the minus strand of NZ_JAXDEO010000035.1, from coordinate 32,168 downwards.
CCTCGTCTTGCTGACGTCGAAGATCTGCCCCTGATCAATCAAGGCCAGGATGAGCTCATCTGAAACACGGTAGCGACCACAGTCCGGACAGTCTCTTTCTTCCCATGGGCCGTCGCATTGAATGCGCTGTGCGACACCGACACAAATAAGACAATTCATCGCGATCACCATTTTTTAATATTTGTTCTGGATCCATCGCGAGCCACTAGCCAAGGCTTGCGCACCCTCTACTGTTGCGCATGAGGCTGATAGCTAATCGACTTGGTAGATCGAAAGAAAGTTCGCCATGTTGAGATTGTCTCCGGTGCTTTTTTTGAACGACTTGCTCTGCCAGGCCTGACCCTCGTCGCTATTGCGCGTTCACAGGATCACTCGTGACGCCTCGCGCATGAAAATTTCGACCGTCTTGGGACCAATACCTTCAAAGGCAATGAGCCGATTCTCAAAGTCCCGGCGATCCGCGCTCGCGCTGACGATATTACTCACCTTCCCTGCGTACTCATTGTTGAGTTTGTGAGCCAAGGCCAACAGACGCGCAGAGGTAGTTTCGTCATATCGCACATAATGCGCCTCGCCCAACATGGCGACGAGTTCCCGATGGGTACTGTGGGCGAGCTTGCCCGGTGTGTCACGCTTATGCTTATCGACAATCACTCGATACGCTTGCGCGGCAATTCGGGCCTGAATCCTTTTGCCCATTAAAAAACTGGCGACCAGCCATTTGAACAAGCCCTCTTCATTGGCGCTTTGCAGGTCAATATTCAAATCCTGTGCACTGATAATCTCGTGCATTGAAATCTTCCCCTCTCAGGCGCCTTATCCGGTTCGAACGGGTAAGGCGGTCAGCCCAATGCCGTATCGAGAAACATCATGACCCCGAACCCCAGCATCAGCCCCAACGTCGCGGGCGTTTGGTGGCCAGCGATGTGTCTCGGGTATGACCTCATGGGAGACAACAAAGATCATCGCCCCCTGCTGCAAGGCCTAAAGCGAGGGGGTAGCCCAAGGCGAAACTGGTTGAAATGCCGAGGCCGACAACAGCGCCTAAAGGCTCCATCAGGCCTGATGCAACGGCAATCAGGACGGTTCGGACATGAGACCGGTATCGACGTAAGCTGCCGACCATGGCACTCCAGCAGAGTTGGTCAGTGGTGCACCGGCGCCGTACAGCAGACAGGTGATGTGCGAGTCATTACCGGCGCCATTGATTGCGCGATACAGCTCGCCCTCCTCTTCCACGCCTTCGGCCAGGCGGCCTTTGGCACCCTTGTTGAGCATCACGATGATTGAACCGACGATCTCCAGGTGACTGAGTTCTTCGGTGGCAATGCGTGGAGCTACATCGCCCCTCCATCATCAACCCCGACCAACCACCGGCGCATGCTCAGCCATCAATTCCATTACCCAATCGATAAAAACCCGTACCTTGGCACTGACATGGCGATTCGGCGGGAAGGCCAGGTACATCGGCATCGGCACCATGTGCCAGGCCTTGAACAGCGGCAGCAGCTCGCCGCTGACCAGGTGCGGTTTGGCCATGTACTGCGGTAGCCAGAGCATGCCCAGACCGACACTAACGGCGCGGCAAACGCTTACGTGCTCAGCGTATCGATCACTCGCCGGACCTGACTCAGCAGATGATCGACATCCTCGGCAGTGGTCGCGAACGAGGTGACAAAGCGCACGATGTTTGGCCCCCAGCGATCATGGTAGAACCCGAACCCGGCCTTCAGCAGGGCTTCGATGATTGCCGAATCCAGCTTGCAAAACAGGATGTTGGCCTCGGCGCCGGCCATGACTTCAACGCCTCGCAGACCCGCCAGCCCACGGGCCAGGCGCTGGGCGGCTGTGTTGGCCTGGCGTGCGTTACGTAGCCACAGGTCGTCGGTGAGGTACGCATCGATCTGCGCCGATATAAAACGCATCTTGGAGAGCAGATGGCCGGAGCGCTTGCGGCGATAGCTCATCTCGGTGGCAAGCGTGGGGTTGAACAGGACGATCGCTTCGGCGGCCAGCGCACCATTCTTGGTAGCCCCGAACGAGAGCGCATCCACCCCGGCTTTCCACGTCATCTGCGCCGGGGAGCAGCCCAGGGCAACCAACGCGTTGGCGAACCGCGAACCGTCCATGTGGAACCCCAGGGCGCTTGCCTTACACACCTCACCGATGGCGGCGATTTCGTCCAGGCTGTAGAGGCTACCGACTTCAGTGGCCTGGGTAATGCTGACGCAGGCAGGTTGAGTCGTGTGCACGTCTCCAACCTTTTCACCTGTCCGTTCGCGCAGGCGGGTGACATCCAGCTTGGCCGAGGGGCCGTCGATGGTCATCAGCTTTGCGCCGTTGGAAAAGAACTCGGGGGCGCCGCATTCATCGTTGTTGATATGGCTGGCGGGATGGCAATAGATGTTGCCCCAGGGTGGCGTCATCGCACTCAGGCACAGGCTGTTGGCGGCGGTGCCGGTAGGGACGAGAAAGACCTCCACGTCGCGCTCGAAGATCTCGCTGAGCTTGAGCTTGACCTTTAGGGAGAGTTCGTCCGTGCCGTACGCACTGGCCTGGCCGGTGCTGTGCCTGATCATGGCCTGCGCCACTTCCTTTGAGGCCCCCGCGATGTTGTCGCTGGCAAAACTCAATGCGAGCGGTTGGTTTGATTCAGCGTTCATCTACCTGTCCTCGGCTGCACGGGCGAAGAAGAGTCGCCCGGTTTTGCGCATCCTAGGGCGAGGGACAGTGCCCAGGCTTGTAAAAAATTGACGGCCAGCGAAACGCCGACACTCAATGCCTGTAGCGTGAAGGCGCGACGCCGAATGCGTGTCGAAACGCACGGTTGAAGTGGCTTTGATCGTAAAACCCGACCGCGTGGGCGACATCGATGATCGGCAGTTCGCTGCGCGACAGCAGGCCACAGGCTTGTTCAAGACGCAGTCGCAGCAGCCATGCGTGCGGTGTCATGCCGATGGTCCGTTTGAACTGCTTGAGGAACGAAAACCGGCCCAACCCGCAAAGACCGGCGAGGTCATCCAGGGTAATGCGCTGATCGATGTGGCTGAAACAATAGTCCCTGAGGCGTGACCATTGCAGGGGCGAGAGCGCTCCAGAAATCGCCTCGGGCACGATCACCCGCGACTGACGCAACAGACCCTCGACAAGGGTCAGCCATTGCGCCTGCACCGCGAGACCGCCAGGGCCGATGGCCTGCTGCATGGCCTCGTGCAAGCCGCGCAGGTGGCCGGCAAGCCCGGTGTTTTCGAGCAACATGCCGGCCAGCTCCAGCTCACTGGGCCGACCACTGATGTCCTCTGCGAGGCTCGCGACCAGCGCCTGGGACAAACGGAATGTCTTGAGCGTGTAGGCGCCGCCGCCTTCGGCCACACCGTCGTGGATTTCGCCCGGCGGCATCAGGGCAACATTGCCCGGCCCCAGCAGAAACGACTCGCCTTTGGATCGATGACGCTGGATGCCTTCGGTCACGAAGCCAACGTGGAAGTCGAGGTGGTAATGGCGATCGAAACCGGCATCCGTCAGGCGCGCCGAGCCCAGCACGAGGCCGGGAACTTCACTAACGTGGTGGTAACTTGCGTGCTCAGTCATGGAACCCGTACCAGGATCGGCGGCGAGGAAGGCCAACACATTCTAGATCTGCGCAAGATATGGATCTACAGGTTGTCAGCTAGTAACTGCCGCGAAGCACTGCTTATGGATGCCCGGAAAGTTACCCATTAGCTGTACTGCTGACCACTCAACAGTAAGGGCAGTTGTCACATCGCCGATTAATTCTGTTTTTTGGTGAATATCAGTGCAAGTTTAACTGAGAAATAGCTAATTTACGGTCTGACTTTTTTCATGATTTCCTCTATCATTTTAAGCGTGTCCGAGCCACGACCCTCGATAAGTTCAACATAAAAATTGCTATAAGCATCCGAAAGCTCCCGATATTTCCGAAGGCTTGACTCATCCATGATGCGATGGCCTGGTATATCCCTTGCTTCAACTTGGGTATTGATCTCACCACGCTCAGCTGCGGATATCAAATATTCCATTTGCCCGTACAAAGCCAGTGCTGCCGGCTCTTTGTCCTTATACAATTCCAGTTGTTTTCGCAATTCGATTGCGGTCTGTTTTAACGCTTGAATATCCATACTAATTCCTAATTGTCGATTTCGCCAATGAGCTTTGCTGCAGACCACTCTTGCCGATTAGGCACCAAATATTGTGCCGCCTCTCCCGTTCTCGTGATTCCACCCATTGTTGTTATTTTACTTAATGCTCAAATGCTCAGATGCCGCCAGATCCTCTTCGACGAAGCGCAGCATCGCCTCCGCCAGCGCCTCGCGCGGATAGGCATTCTGTGTCACCAATAGTGAACCGAGGGTCGAATGCGTGCGGGCGATCGGCACTGCCAGTGCCCAATGATCGGCGTTGATATAGCCCATCAGGCGGCTGCCCGGCACTATCTGATCGTAGAAAATCACTTGGCTGTCGTTACGGGCATCGATCTGCGCCAGCTTGTTGTAACTCGATTTCAGTATGGCCGAGATGTGATCCGGCTGCGGGAAGGTAACGAGCGAATAGTAGTTCAGTTCGGACGGCAGCCGGTGCTGCGCCAGCCAGTTCTTGCGCGTTGCGGGTCGCAGGCTGTCGATCGCGCCACCGTCGCCCGAATCGCAGGTCGAACCGGGAAAGTGTCGCAACAGGTCCGCCTGGTACTGCTCGGCATCGTTGGCCAGCGCCGAGCCGCCGACCGAGCCGGCTGCGCTGACCACTGCCGCCACGCGGCCGCGGATTTCCGGGTAATTCACCATCGCTTCGAGAATGTCGGGCGCGCCCTTCGAATAACCGATCAGGACGAGGCGCGGCGGTCCGGCTTCGGCTGGCATCGCCATGATTGCGTCGCGTATTTGCCGAGCGTTCTTTGCGGAACTCGACAAGGCGTCGACCTTCATCTGCACCAGGTCATAGCCGAATTGACGCAGATGAACCGCTACGCTGCCGGGCGCTTGCAGCCATTGCTCGAAGCATTCGTAGCCGACGCCGGCCACCATAGCGCCGATCAGACGGCGTTTCGATTGACCGAGATCGACGGGCTTGCCAGTGCCAGCAGGTTCGCTGCCGACGCGTGTCAGTGCCTCCTCGCAAGGGCGGCTATCGGGAATCTCGCTTCCTCGCGTATTGAGGATCGAGCAAAAAATCTCGCGAAAGCGCCCCCGCTTGTCCTGCACGCCGGCCTGCGACGCAGGGACCAGCACCAGCGGCGGTGTGTCCGGCGAGTAGGCCATCAGCGGCGCGGGTGCGCAGGCGGTGAGCCCATGGCAGGCAGCGATCATCAACCATGCCATGCCAGCGCTGCGCAACAGTGGGCAGGCACCGCAAAAACGGCCGGCCGAGTCATCCGGCCTGCCGAACAGTTTACTCGCGGGCATTGTCGACCTCCTTGCGTGCAGGCGATTCTCGCCAGTCCAGATACGGTTCCCAATCGAGCATCTGCACCTGCGACAGGCTCAGCGGTCGCGTCGCAAAGAACATGACCGCACGCAGACCGTCGCTGAAGTAATGGGCGCCGCTGAACGTCGTTCGCGGTTGTGCCTGGGACGCGGGACCGACGCCGGTGACGAACCCGAGCTTGTCCAGGCCGGCCGAGTACATCATGTCCTGGATCAGCAAATTTCTCGCCTCATCGACGTCCTCATGCAAGACCAGGGCTTGCGCCTCGCGCGGTGCAAAGCGTCCGCCGGTCGGTCGTGCGACCTGCGCGAGATAGACGGAGAGACCGTCGAAGCGCATAGGCGTTTTCCACACACGCACCCAGGTCGCCGGCGCACCGCCTTGCGATTGCTTGCGAACCACGGCATCGGGCATACGGCCGAATGCACGCTCGGTCGCATCCGCGGGGTGCGCGGCACGCCGGTAGCCGCGACGTACAAATGCGGTGGCGATATCGGCAAACTCGCCGATGAGAATCGCATTGAGCGGATCGCCGTTCGCCCTGCCGTTCGCGTCAGCGGCGCAGCAGGGAAGGCGCTCCAGCGCGGAACGCAACGCGGCCAGATCGTCATAGTCCTTGATCTCGGAACCTGGATGCTGGAACAAGCCTTCGGCAAACCATTTTTCCCCGGCATCGTCCGGCACGCGCAAGAAGAAGGAAAACGGAATCAGCGTCTTTCTCTGCAGCAGATCGATATTCAGCAGCCGCGTAACGCGCTCCGGGTTGATGAACAGCAAGCCCGCTTTCGTTTCGCCTGGCATGACGGGATTCTTGAACCCCAGTTGGTCCAGGTGTGCATTGATGCGCGCGTTCGCTGCCGGGGCGAATATCCCGTGCATGGACCAGGCGACTTCCAGTGGCGAGAAATAATCGGGATCGGTTCCCGGCCGCAGCAACAAGAGCGGCTCGGCAGACCGGTTCTGGACTTCGACCCACACGGGCTGCACACGCGTCCTGTCCAACTCGACCCCCAGCATTTGCCGCCTGTCTTCGGCACTGAGCACGGCGGCGCTGACGCGTATCTCGTGATGGGTGGCCGTCTGCGCACGTTCACGCAATCCGGAGGTACTGAAATCGGCAGGCGCCTGCCAGGTCGAACAAGCAACGGCGAGTGCAAGCATCGCTGCACAACCCAGGGTGCGCAAGCAGCGTATTGCACATCGCAGAGTCTCCCCCGACGGCAAGCGGCTCATGGCTTGACCCGCCCCGGTGGTTGTCCGCCCTTCTCGTAGATGCCCTGTGATAGAAAGAATTCGATTTGCCCCAGGGAGGTGTGCGTGGGGTCGAATACCAGGACACAGCGCAGTCCATCCGTGTAATAAGGATCGGTCGTCAGGTTCTCGCGCGGCGCGCTCTGGGGCGCGGCCCCCACCCCCTTCACAAAGCCGAATTTGGCCAGGGTCACCGAATACGCCATATCCTGTGTCAGCGCGCTGCGCGCTTCGTCGACGTCAGGGTCGATCTTGTGCGTCGTCAGCGTCGCAGTATGCACGGTCATCCGGCTGCCGATATCACGGCTGATCTGTCCGACCCACACCTGCTTGCCGTGATATTGCATCGGGCTCAGCCACAGCCTCAGGTGATTGCGCTGGTGGACGTTGTCACGCGCCTTTTGCAAGGCAAGGTCCTGAGCCCGCCCGAACAGATAGAGATCGCTCACTGGCGCATAGGGATAGCGCTCGCCGGAAAGCGCCGAATTGACCACTTTCATGATCGACCCCGACCACTTCTCCTCGGTCCCACGCCAGCCGCGACGTGCGAATGCAGGGAAGGCATCTTCGAGCCCGCCGACGACCACCAGGTTCAGCGGATCGCCGTTGCTGGAACCCTCCTCGTTGGTGACACAGCACGGCAGCGCCTCCAGCGCCGCCTGGAAACTGGCGTCATCCGTGTAATTCACAATGTCTTCGGGCGCGATGCCCTGCCTGAACACTTCGCTGATGTGGTAATCGGCGCGCAGCCCCGGCACGAGGGCCAGGACAGAGAAATGCCTCGACCGCCCGTTTGCCACCAGATCGAGGTTAACGAACTTGAACCCCTCGTCGAGATTGGTCAACACGAAGCCCGAGGTTGTCGTGCCAGGTGCGATAGGGTTGCGCAAGGCCAGCCGACGAAAGTGCCGGTCGAGCGCCGTCCGCTCGTCCTGAGGGGTCCCTGAGAAAAATGCTTCGGCCGCCTCGGATGTGGGGAAGAAATTTGGATCCAGGCCCGGCGAAAGCAGATAGTAGGCGCGATCTTCCTGATTGTTGACTTCGACCCAGACTGGCTGTATCGATCTATTCGCCAGGGGCACGCCGTAGACCGCCTCGCTCTCGGCGGCCGACAGTACGGCGGTCGACACGCGCAAGCCTCCATCGCTGCGCGTCACGGCGCGGCTCTTGTAGTCAAGGCTCGGCGTTGGCGCAGGCTGGGAGGCGCAGCCGGCGAGCGCAGCTGCGATGGCCGTTGCTGAGAGAACGTGTCTCACCATGCGATGCATCGCGTAACCTCATCAACTGGGGTTTACCAATCTTCGCTGGCCTGCCTACGTAATCCGTAGCGACTATGGACATTGGTTTCTACGTCGCAGCTTTTCATCAGGAACCGCACCGGGAGTTGCGCAGGCTTTTTGGGGTGAGTTTCGCCGCCATGGAAGAATAGTCGAACTATCGATAGCAGGCCGCTTCGGCCAGGAGCAGTCAATCGACACTCCCCGTGCGAACCGTCAAGTTGACCCATTCAGTTACGACAAAGCGCACGTGCTCAACGGTCAACCCAAACCTGCGACAATGCTGCCTCTTCGGGCTTCGTAACTTGCGTGGCAAAACGTTCAGGTATTTGAATAACAAATTCGCGGGGAGCAGCCACATTGGAATTAAGACAACTGCGCTATTTCGTAAAAATCATCGAGCTGGGCAGCCTGGGGCGTGCGGCACTTGAACTGGACGTTGGTGTGTCAGCCCTCAGTCAGCAAATCTCCAAGCTGGAAATCGAACTGTGCACCCGCCTCCTGAATCGAACCTCCACCGGCGTGACGCCCACTAGCGCCGGATTTGCGTTTTTACACCATGCCCAATTGACGCTACGCCAAGCGGAAAACGCAATCATGGCCGCCCATCGCGGGCGAATGAGCGGTTATGTCAGCGTCGGCTTACCGCCGACTACCGCGACGGTGCTCGCGTTGCCGTTGATCAACGCAATGCGTGCGCGTTATCCGGACATACAACTGCATTTGGTGGAAATGCTTTCCGGCCACTTGGCGGCGCAGCTCAACGCACGGCAAATTGACCTGGCCATCCTGTTCCAGCTCGAAGGGGGTAAACGCTGGAGCGTTACTCCGCTGCTGGATGAAAAACTGTTTGTCATTGCCTCGCCCAGCCTGCCTCAGGCGCCATCTGGTGACAGCGTGCAGTTAGCCGACCTCGGCGGCCTGCCGCTGGTGATGCCCAGCGCGCAACATGGATTGCGCTCGGCATTGATGAGTGCGTTCGAGCGGGTCGGGCTAACACCCAATGTCATTATGGAAGTCGACGGTCTTGCTGTTTTGATGAACGCCGTCCGGGCCGGTCATGCGGCAACTATACAACCGGGGGCGGCCGCTGCATTGAAAGACGGGTCCGGACTTTCACTGATCAGGATTGCCGACCCCCATGTGGGCCGGCGTAATCTTCTGGCGACGCTGGCTGACGACGAACTCTCTCCGGCGGCGCTGGCAACGCGGCTGGTCATCGTCGATGTGGCCCGACAGTTGGTCGTCGACAAACAGTGGCCTGGAGCTACGTGGATAGAAGGGGTCAACGCGTAATCCTCGTTCAACCCCGGACAAAAGAGTCTCTCCTGACGAAAAAGCCTTTAGAAAAACTAAACACCCCGCGTCAAAAGCAGCCTTTCGGCCACTCCGTCCCCACCCTATCGTTCTCCCCACTCGCAAGGAGCACTTCGTTCCCGCTTCCTTGCCAATCGAGGAGCGATAATGATCGATGTCTTAATCATAGGGGGTGGCAACGCTGCCTTGTGCGCCGCTCTGATGGCGCGAGAAGCGGGCGCCAGCGTGATGCTGCTGGAGGCCTCTCCGAAAATTTGGCGCGGTGGCAATTCCCAACACACCCGTAACCTGCGGTGCATGCACGACGAACCGCAGGACGTGCTGATCGATGCCTATCCGGAAGAAGAATACTGGCAAGACCTGTTGAAGGTTACCGGTGGTCTCACGGATGAAAAGCTTGCACGCATTGCCATTCGGGCATCGTCTTCTTGCCGCGACTGGATGCGTTCCCACGGCGTGCATTTTCAGCCACCGCTGTCCGGCGCACTGCACGTGGCGCGGACCAATGCATTTTTTATGGGCGGCGGCAAAGCGCTGGTCAATGCGTATTTCCGCAGCGCCGAGCGCCTGGGTGTAAAAGTTCGATACAACACGCAAGTGACCGACATCGAGTTGGATGAGGGGAAATTCGTCGCCGCCCATGTGGGTGAACACGAGGTCGATGGTCAGCGTTTCGCCGCAGAACGCATTGAAGCCCGGGCCTGCGTGTTGGCGGCCGGCGGCTTCGAATCCAACCGTGAATGGCTGCGCGAAGCCTGGGGTCAGAACGAACGCGGTGAATGGCCATCGGACAATTTCCTGATCCGGGGCACACGATTCAACACCGGCATTTTGCTACGGCGCATGCTCGACCTTGGCGCAGATGTAATCGGCGATCCAACGCAAGCACACATGGTCGCGATTGATGCCCGCGCGCCTCTCTACGACGGCGGCATCTGCACCCGAATCGACTGCGTATCGCTGGGTGTGGTGGTCAATCGTGATGGCGAACGCTTCTACGACGAAGGTGAGGATTTCTGGCCGAAACGTTATGCGATCTGGGGGCGTCTGGTGGCTGGACAACCCGGTCAGCAGGCGTATTCGATCATCGATCAACAAGCCATCGGCCGCTTCATGCCGCCGGTCTTTCCCGGAACCACCGCCAATACTCTGCAAGACCTTGCCCGCCAGTTGAAGCTGCCTCAAGAAAAATTCGTCAAGACTGTCGAGGACTACAACAGCGCCTGCCGCGTTGGCACGTTCGATCACACGGCGTTGGACGACTGCCACACCCAAGGACTGACGCCCGCCAAAACCCATTGGGCGCGGCCATTGGTGAAGCCACCTTTCTACGCCTACCCGCTTAAACCGGGTGTCACGTTCACCTACCTCGGCCTCGCCACCGACGAAACCGCTGCCGTGCATTTCAACGGCAAAGCGAGCCCCAACCTGTTCGTCGCGGGAGAAATGATGGCCGGCAATGTTCTGGGCAAGGGCTACACCGCTGGCATCGGCATGGCCATCGGTACCGCGTTTGGCCGCATCGCTGGCGTGCAGGCGGCCGCTTCGGTGGGCTTTGGCGTTTCATCTGTAAACACGGAGTCTCGACATGCAACTGTTTGATCCCCAAGCATCGGGCGGGTTGATCCCGGTGTTGAATCTTGACGAAAGTGAAGTCCAGCGGCAGATGACCATCTGCAATGCCTGCCGTTATTGCGAGGGTTTTTGCGCGGTATTTCCGGCGATGACCCGGCGCCTGGAATTCACTCAGGCCGACATCCATTACCTGGCGAACTTGTGCCATAACTGCGGCGCGTGCCTGCACGCCTGTCAGTACGCCGCCCCACACGAATTCGCCGTCAACATACCCAAAGCCATGGCCAAAGTGCGCCTGGATACTTACGCCGAATACGCCTGGCCGCAAGTGATGGGCAGGTTGTATCAGCGCAACGGCCTGACCCTGGCGCTGGCTTCCGGTGGGGGACTGGCGTTGTTTTTATGCCTGACCCTGATGCTCATGGGCAACCTGTTCACGGCCATTCCCAGTGGCAACTTCTACAAGATTTTCCCGCATAACACCCTGGCGCTGATGTTTGGCTCAGTGTTCGGCTTTGCGGTACTTGCCCTGACCATGGGTGTGCGGCGTTTCTGGCGCAACGTTTCACCGGTCGCAGCGCCACTGCCGTTGAAAACTTCCGCTGCATTGGAGGCTACGGCCAACGTCGCGAAGCTCAAGTACCTGGACGGCGGCCATGGCGAAGGGTGCAACAACGCCGACGATCAATTCACCTTGTGGCGACGTCGATTCCACCACCTCACCTTTTACGGTTTCATGCTGTGCTTCGCCGCCACCAGTGTCGCCACACTCTTTCACTATCTGCTGAAGTGGTCGGCGCCTTATCCGATCTTCAGCTTGCCGGTGATGTTGGGTATTGCCGGTGGCATCGGCCTGCTGATCGGCCCGGCGGGTCTTCTTTGGCTGAACCTGCGTCGCAACCCTGCGCACGGCGATGAGAACCAAAAACCCATGGATCGCGGCTTCATCGCGCTGCTGTTTCTGGTCAGCGCAAGCGGCCTGGCGCTACTGGCTTTGCGTGAAACCAGCGCCTTGGGCTTGATGTTGGCTATTCATCTCGGCCTGGTCATGGCGTTTTTCCTGACCATGCCCTACAGCAAATTCGCCCATGGAATCTTCCGCAGCGCAGCGCTGCTCAAACACGCCATCGAGAAACGTCAACCCAACCCGATCAACGCCGGCAGCGACTGACGGTTAAAGCACTCATTCCAAAAACAATAGTGAGCATAACGGTAGCCATGATGAAAACGACAACGGCAACAACCCGAACCAAGGGGTCCAAATTGGGCGCCATTTTGCGGGTCACCAGCGGTAACTTTCTCGAGCAGTTTGACTTCTTTTTGTTCGGTTTCTACGCGACCTACATTTCCCAGACCTTCTTTCCAGCCACCAGCGAGTTTGCCTCGCTGATGATGACCTTCGCGGTATTCGGCTCCGGGTTCCTGATGCGTCCGTTAGGCGCCATCGTGCTGGGGGCGTACATCGACAAGGTGGGCCGTCGCAAGGGGCTGATCGTGACGCTGTCGATCATGGCCGCCGGTACCGTATTGATCGCGTTGGTGCCGGGCTACGCCGCCATTGGCGTGGCGGCACCGATTCTGGTGTTGTTGGGCAGGCTGCTACAGGGCTTCTCCGCCGGCGCGGAAATGGGCGGTGTTTCCGTGTACCTGGCGGAAATTTCCACCCCCGGTCACACCGGTTTCTACACCAGTTGGCAATCGGCCAGCCAACAGGTGGCGATCGTCGTCGCGGCCGCGTTGGGCTATACGATCAATGCCACGATGCTAGCCGCTGAAATCGCCGATTGGGGCTGGCGTATTCCGTTCTTCATTGGCTGCGTGATCATCCCGTTCATTTTCATTATTCGCCGTTCACTGGAAGAAACCGCTGCCTTCACTGCTCGCAGCCATCGCCCAACCACTCGCGAAGTTTTTCGCTCGATGCGTGACAACTGGCGCACCGTACTGGCGGGCGGATTGCTGGCGTCCATGACCACCACCACGTTCTACCTGATTACGGTCTACACACCGACGTTTGGCAGGACAGTACTGAACCTGAGCACCACCGACAGCCTGGTGGTCACATTGCTGGTCGGCATCAGCAACTTTATCTGGCTGCCTATCGGCGGCGCCCTCTCCGACCGCATTGGCCGTCGGCCACTGTTGCTGGCGATATCGTTGCTGTGCATCTTCACCGCCTATCCCGCCATGCACTGGCTGGCAGAGGCGGCAAGTTTCGAACGACTGCTCGCTGTTCTGCTGTATTTCTCGTTCTTCTTTGGCATTTACAACGGCGCCATGGTCGCGGCACTGACCGAAGTCATGCCACAGAACGTGCGTGTAGTCGGGTTTTCACTGGCCTTCAGTTTGGCCACCGCGGTGTTTGGCGGTTTTACCCCAGCAATCTCGACGCTGCTTGTCCAGGCCACGGGCGACAAGGCATCACCCGCCTACTGGCTGATGTTCGCGGCGGTGTGCGGGTTCACGGCGACGACGATTCTGTATCGTCGGCAAAAAGCTTTGACAGTCAGAACCGTTTAGTTCCTCGATCGGCGACGCTTACCACGCGTCGATCCACGGCGGGAACCGAATTAGAGGGGCGATTACAGTCGTCAGGGCAGTAATCGGCCGCATCGGATTACGAGATCTAACTTGCGCATATTCGTATGGCCCACGACCGGCTGCTTTGGGTCGATTCTGTTGAAAAAGTAGATCTCCTGCCTGGCCTGCTTGAGCTATGAAATAAAGTCTGTCGGGAATAAATGGAGTCTGTCGCAGGCTGCTGATTGCTTTGATCAGCGCCTGTTACAGACTTGAGGTATTCCAGTGATGGTCACGTGGGTGAACGACCGCACGCTTTGGGCCTTTTCAAAGCTGAGGAGTTTGAAAGGTTGGGCCGCCTGATAGCTAGTGGAGATGGCGGGACTGAGATGGCCATGGCTTCACCCAAGGGATCTGCCACCGGTCATTCAACCGCCCCGGTCGCTAGACTATTAGTCGTCGGGCTCTGCGTAGGCTTCTGCCAGAAGGGCTTGGGCGTGACCTTCCAGGAAGTCGAAAACCTCCTCTTGGATATACCCGTTGTATTGCTTCCGCCGGCCCTTTGATACGACCCCATTCTGGTCTAAGCACTGCATTATCAGCTTGCTCAAGAGGCTGCCGCGCACGTCGTAGTTGTCATTAACCACCTTGAGCAACGTGTCGTATCGTTGCAGATACTCGGTTTCTTCCCTCAGTTCAATTTCCAATGCCCGCTTGGCCATTTCCAGCGTGAAGGCCACACATTCAGTCGCATCCCAGTAGCGATAGAGGCTTGGGTCGCCGGTGAAGTTAAGCGACATGTTGTCGGCATCGATCCAACGAACGTCCCAGAATTGCCGGGCAGGTTTCGAGAAGCTCTGCAGAGCTTCAAGGTAGCGTTGCTCCTCTCGCTTCATGGCAACGGAGACAGGGAGTAACAAACCGTTCTCCAGCGCACCGCTGCAGCACAATGCCTGGTGTATCAAGAAGCGCGACAGTCGGCCATTCCCATCCATGAAGGGATGCAAGAACACGAACCCGAATGAGGCAATGCCGGCGGCCACCAGCGGGTCAAGCTCCAACGGTGCACGGTTTGCGAAGGCCATGAGTTCGAACATCAGATCCCGGCAAAGGTCTGGAGGTGGGGGGATATAGGTGACCCCTGCCGCTCCTCGAAAGGAGTTGGTCAGGTGGTTTTGTTCATGCCGGAAGGCCACCGCCCATTCAAGCGGTTGGGAAATTGCATTGTTTTGCAGAGAGACCAAGTAGTCTTCGGTAAGCGGCTGGCGGTCATGTGCCTGGCGCAGCAACTGAACGAAACGCTCTGACTTCTGCTGGCTTGGTGCTTCCTTTTCAATCGCAAATGAGGAATCTGTTTCGCTCAGGTACGCCCAGTTGATGGTGCGATCCATCATTTCCTTAGGCAAGGAAGCAATGAACTCTTTCGAGCGCCCTAGAATGTCGTATTCAAGCAGGGCTTGGACCTCAGGCGTGCGCTCTACCGTCGCGCAATATTGGAGTGTCCCCAGCCCATTGAAGTCCACGCGCCAGCGGTTGTTTCGCACCGATGGGCCAGTGATGTAGCGCTCTGGATCAAAAAGGAGGACGCCGGGGCCCCGAGGCTTGTCCGTGTAGTCCAGTAAAGCGCCGGAGTAGACTTCCCAGAGGAAGCAGACTTTACGCAGATAGCCACTGCTGGGAGATTGGGTTATGGCCTCGACAAGGAGTTGACCTTCAATGCGAGGCAGAGCCTGCGCCAAAATAGAGAGATTGACGCCCTCATGTTTGAGCGCAAAGATGATGTGGGCGAGAAAATCCCCAGCCTCCGGTGCAACCGCTTGCGGCACTGCAAGCGCGCCGTTGATCCGCTCAATGCGGGTGACGGGTTGAACGAGTGCGGGCTTCTTTACCCCGATAGCCTTCAGCCCCATCGCATTGATCAAATGGGCGTAACCCACTAGATTTCCCATTTTTTCCCCAGTCGTTGGCTAGATTTTTTTAACCGAGCCAAGATTTTCTTAAAATACGCGCCGAACACTCAGAAAATATTAACCGAAAATGGCTGCGTAACCACTATTTTCGGGCTTTCTGATTTTCGGCGCGCCGGGAATCTGTGTAGTGGTCATCGTGTGTTGTTCTGTTGGCTGTATTACGGCCCCGGACTCTCAGCGTGGCAGCCTGAAGGTAGGCTCATCAGCGAAACCAGAGCCGGGGACGTGTTTTGTTTCGCGTCCTCCCAGGCCCAATTCTCGGCTGCTCGGCTGAGCAACTTGCACAGGGTTGATGTGCCCAACCTAAGTGTCGGTACATTGGAAAACTATTTTTAACCAATAGCTTGGCATGTCCCCGACAGGCTTCATTTCTGATTAGCCCGCTGACTAGTCCCTGAAATTGCTGAGCACAATCCGACAGACTTTATACCGTAGGATCACTGCGGCAAAATCAGGTCATCGGCCAGCGGGGGGATTCGCAGCATGATGGGACAATTGTCGAGTGGGCAAGAGGGACTGTTTTACTCGTTCAACATTGAAGATCACATCCCAGCCAATCACCTCCTGCGCAACATTGATCGATGCCTCGATCTAAACGATCTACGCCATTATCTCGCCGACTTTTATAGCCCAATCGGGCGTCCTTCGATTGATCCTGAACTGATTATTCGCCTGCTGATCGTGGGCTACTGCTACGGCATTCGCTCCGAACGCAGGTTGTGCGAAGAGGCTCATTTGAACCTGGCATATCGCTGGTTCTGTCGGTTGAGCCTCGAAGACGAAGTCCCCAATCACTCTACGTTTTCCAAGAATCGGTACGGTCGTTTTCGCGACAGCTCCTTGTTTCGCTGGCTGTTCAACGAAGGGCTGCGTCGTTGCATGGACGCAGGTCTGATCAAGGGCGAAGGTTTTGCTGTGGACGCCAGCCTCATCAAGGCGGACGCCGGTCGGCAACGTGGCGTACCCGGAAATGAAGAGATCAACTGGAGCGATCCGTCGCTTAGTACTCGCGCCGTCCGTGAGTACCTTGAAGCGCTGGATGAAGAAGCTTTGGCCGAAGCACTGCCCAAGCGTCTGTCGCTGACTGATCCGCTTTCTCGTTGGACCGCAGCGCCAGGAGGCCCGGCGTTCTTCGCTTATTCGACGAATTACCTGATTGATGTCGAGCATGGCGTGATCATGGATGTGGAACCGACGCCAGCTCATCGAACCGCCGAGGTCGAGAGCACCAAGACCATGATTGAGCGGGTCGAAGAGCACTTCGATATCAAGCCGGATCGACTCATCGGCGATACCGCTTATGGAACCGCACCGATGTTGGCCTGGATGGTCGACGAAAAAGACATCGAGCCGCATGTGCCGGTTTGGGACAAAAAACTGACCTCACAAGGGCCGCCGGCCACGGGATAGGTACGCCCGGAATCAGCAAAAACCCTCAAATTAACCCACTGACCAAGCTGCAAAGATCAACGCAGAACCCAAAAACCACCCAGCGTGGTGAACAGGTTCTGAAGTGACGGCCAACCCTAATGTCTTCCAGTCTGAAATTTCGACTTTTTCAACAGAATCGGTCGTTTTCCGCCTTGAGAGACGGGCTGAAAACGGCCAATTGCTGCCTGTCGAGAACGATCGCAATTGGCCGTTCATGAATGCTTCAACGTACATGCAAACAGGGGGCGATTCAGGCTTCGCCCCCCTTTCTGAGAGCTCGCTGCAACTGCGGCTTGAGCAGGAAGTGTCCGAGCGCTGGAACCAATATCAAGGCACCTACCATGTTCCAGATGAACATGAACCCAAGCAGGATCCCCATGTCTGCCTGAAACTTGATCGGAGACAGCACCCAGGTCAGAACCGCAATCCCCAGCGTGATCCCCGTCATCACCACCACTTTCCCCGTGGACAGCAGGGCCAGGTAGTAAGCATCGGACAGACTTGAGCCATTGCGCAGGTTGGCGAGCGTGACGCTGAGAATGTACAGCGCGTAATCCACACCGATGCCCACCCCCAACGCGATCACCGGCAGCGTCGCCACCTTGACCCCGATGTTCAGCCCCACCATCAAGGCCTCGCACAAAATCGAGGTCAGCATCAACGGCAGCACTGTACACACCACTGCGCGCCAGGATCTGAAGGTAATGAAACACAGGGCGATAACGGCGGCGTACACCATGAACAGCATCTGCACGTTCGACCGTTTCACGACGATGTTGGTGGCCGCCTCGATCCCGGCATTGCCTGCCGCGTTAAGGAACTGGATCTGATCGGTATTGTGGGTCGCCGCGAATCGCTCGACGGTCTGCACCACGCTGGTGAGGGTGTCCGCCTTGTGGTCCTTGAGGTAGACATACACTGTCAGCAAATCGCAGTTCTGGTTGAACAGCTCCCGCGGGGCGCGGGTGATGATCGCATTCAACAACCCCTGGTTACGGGGAATCTCGTACCAGGTCATGCTGCCTTCATTCATGCCCGCTGCAGCCTGCTTGCTCAGCGCCGCCAATGAGGTTGTGGACACCACCCCGGGCAGCTGTTGAAGCTGAGCCTCCAGCGCATCGACCGCCACCAGGGTCTGGTAATTGGCGCAGAAGTACTGCGGGGTTTTCACCATCACCACGTACTTGTCGCTACTGGCGGAAAAGTTGCTGACCATGAAGCGGTTGTCGCTGTTGTAGCGCGACTCCGCTCGCAGCTCCGGTGCCCCGGGATTCAGGTCACCGATCTTCACGTGCAGGCTGACGGCGAAACCGGCTACCCCCAGAATCACCGCGATTATGATTGCACCGCTGGCCCATTTGCGTTCGGTGAATCGATCCAGAAACGCCCAGAACGGGTGCCGCGCGTGTTGCGCGTCCAGCTGCGAGAACTTGTCGTTGGCCGCTTCACGTAGCGCCGCCGCTTTGCTGACGCCGGTATACGACAACAGGATGGGCAACAGAATCAGGTTAGTGAAAATCAGGGTCAACACGCCCAGTGTCGCGGCGACGGCCAGGTCCTGGATCACCGGAATCCTGATGATCATCAGCACGGCGAAACCCACGGCGTCGGCCACCAGCGCCATCAGCCCGGTCAGGAACAGCCGGCGAAAGGTGAAGCGCGCCGCCACCAGCTTGTCGGCACCGCGTCCGATGTCCTGCATGATGCCGTTCATTTTCTGCGCGCCATGGCTCAGGCCGATGGCAAACACCAGGAACGGCACCAGGATCGAGTACGGGTCCAGATCAAAGCCCAGGGTCGGCAGCAATCCCAACAACCAGACTACGGCGATGATCGAGCACAGCAACACCAACAGCGTGCTGCGAATGCAGCGGGTGTACCAGAACAACACGATGCCGCAGATCACCAGCGTTGCGGCGAAGAACAACTGCATCTGGCGCATGCCGTCAATCAGATCGCCCACCACCTTGGCGAAACCGGTGATGTGGATCTTGATGTTGTCGGTTTCGTACTTGGCACGAATCTGTTCGAGCTGGCTGGAAAGTGCGTTGTAGTCGAGCGGCTGCCCCTCATCGGACGCCGTTTCCTGAAGCGGCAACAGGACAATGCTGGACTTGAAGTTGGCGGCGACCAGACGGCCGATTTCGCCCGAGCGTTCGACGTTCTGTCGCACCTGTTCCAGGCTGCCGGCAGAGCCATCGTAGTTGTCAGGGACGACCGGGCCGCCATCGAAGCCCTCTTCCGTCACGCCAATCCAGCGGGTCGCCGGCGTCCACAGGGACTTCATGTATGAGCGGTCGACGCCGGGGAGCAAAAAAACCTCATCGTTGATTTTCTTGACCGTCTCCAGGTACGCAGCATCAAAGATGCTGCCCTGTCTGACCTCGATCGCAATCCGCAAGTTATTGCCACCCTCCCCCAGCTGGCCGCGATTCTGCAGGTAGTTCTGCACATACGGGTGATCGGTCGGGATCATCTTTTCGAAGGCGGCGTTGAGCTTGAGACCCAGTGCCTGGTAGCCGAGCAACAAACTGAGCAAGACACAAATGCCCAGAATGATGCGCCGGTGATTGAACAACAGCCGTTCAACCAGCGTGCCGGAAGCAGGGTCGAAGGTGCTGGTATCAGGGACGGTGTGAGGCTCGGCAGTATGGGTAAAACTGTTCATTGATCGTGCTCCGACGATTGCACTGCAACTGCGGACGACAACATGCCCCGTGCACTGCTGATGATCAGGTCGCCATTGGCGGCTTGCGCCATGCCGGTGAAGTAACCGGGTTGCGTCACTGGAAGCACTGACGCTGTACTGGCGCCATCGGTGAACCGCAGCACTCGGCCTGATTCGTCGGTGAGCAGTACCGAGCCATCGTCAAGCCGCAGGCCGCTGGTCAGGGTGATTGGTTGCAAGGTGTCCAGGTGCTGCCAGGTCTGGCCGCGATCCCTGGATTCGAAGGCCTTGCCGCGCAGACCGAACGCCACTATCGAGCCGCTGCCGGTCGCCTGCAGTCCAAAGGTTGTGCCCTCATAAGGGGACGCCAGCGACTCGAAGGACTGGCCCTCGTCACTGGAGCGCAGCAGCGTGCCCTGTTCGCCGGCGATGAACAGGTCCGGCCCTGCCCGCTCGATGCTGTAGAGGTGCAAGCCGTTGGGGTTATCGATTCGGGAACGGATCGATTGCCAGCTGAGTCCGCCATCGTGGGTGGCAAACGCCAGGCCGTAAGCGCCTGTCACCAGCCCGTTTCTGGCGTCGAGAAACAGCAGGTCAAGCAACGGTTTGTCGGGGCCATCGTCCACCAGCTGTTGTGCCTGCGAAAGCCGTTCGCGGGCTTTTTCCGCATCGCCAGGGTTCTCCAGGGCCTGCCTGGCCTCCTGCAGTTCAATCTCGGCCGCCTGCACGCCATCCAGCTGTTTGTTCCAGCTCAGCCCGCCATCCTGGCTGTGCAGGATCACACCGGCATGGCCGACCGCCCAGCCTTGGCGATCATCGATGAAACGTACTTTGACCAGGGTCATGCTGACCGGAGAACTGACTTGCCTCCAGGTGCTGCCATTGTCGTCCGAGACGATGATGAAGCCTCTTTCGCCCACGGCGACAAGTCGTTGCCCTGCCCGCGCAACGCTCAGCATCACGGACTGCACCGCCATGGCGCTGGTGATCGAGGGTTGCAGCGGCAAGCCGTCGCTGGGTGCCGCCATTGCCGGACCAGCCAGCGTCGTCACGATCGACACGCTCAGCGTCAACGCCTTGAACAGATGCCGGTGAAAAAACCCGGGAGTATGAATACGCATTTTCGAGCCTCGATGATGCGGTTTAATGAACGCCGCGTCAGTGCCACGGCGTCCATTGAACACAAAGTTGAACAAGTAGTTGCGAGGCTCAGCGCACCGATCCGGATGCTACCGAGTTACCGGTGAAGAAGTTCTCGGGCTTGCGCGGTATGACGCTGTAGGTTTCGCCGTTGAGACCCTGAACGACGCTGTAGGTCTTGGCTTGCAGGTTGTAGATCACCACGGGTTTGACCACCACCGCCGGAATGGAAGGCACTACGAATGGCAGCACCTGGGACACGCGCCACAGCTTGCCTTCGGCGTCATAGCCGTCGACCAGCGACACCGTCCAGCTGTCTTCATCGATGAAGAATTTGCGCTTGGGCACGGCATGGCGTTTGCCCGGGGCGACCGTAGCCTCCAGCTCCCAGACGCGATGCAACTCCCAGCGCACCTTGTCCGGATTGATGTGGTTGGCGACAAAGGCATCTTCGCGTTTTTCGGCGTTGAATTTGTTGTCGTTGTACGGGATGTACATCTCTTTCTTGCCGACCAGCTTCCAGTCATAACGATCCGGATGACCGATGAAGCCATGCACCTCATCGAAGTAGTTGGCACCGGACGCGACGAAGTCCGGGGTGTCGTAACCCACGGTCGGGGCGCGGCGCACTCGACGCTGGCCGACCAGATACTGCCAGGCTTCCCGAGGTTCCTGGGCGTTGATACTGTCGTGTGTCACCAGGGATTCGCCGGCCTTGAACGGGGGTTCGTTGGTCAGGAAACGCAGCAGCGCATACTGCCCGTTCCATTTTTCCACTGCGCCGTCTTTGAAGTAGTACGGGTATTGCCAGTTCTCGACGCCACGGCTGGCCAAGGTGCGAGTGCCGTCGGCATTGCCGATGATGTTGGTGTAGCCCATCTGGATGGATTCGGCCTCGACGCGCAGCAGGAAATTCCAGATGACCTCATTCCCGGTTTTCGGAATCGGGAACGGAATACCGCCATAACAGCCCTCCACCGACAGGCCGTTACTGGTGGTCTTGCACCGAGTCGCGTTAGCGAAGGTGTTCTGATAAACGCTGTCGGGGGCCGCGGCAGTTCGATGGGTCGGGTACACATCAAGGTGGAAGGTCTCGGGGTATTTGGCCAGCAAGGCTTTGGTCCCTTCACTCAACTTGTCCGAGTACTGCGCCGCGTTTTTCGCAGTGATCTGCAACAGCGGTTTTTCACCTGGGAACGGATCGACCGGCACATCGCCGAATTTGGCCCCGGCCACGTCCTTGGTCAGCCCGCCTGTCCAGGCCGGAATCGAGCCATCGGCATTGCCGGCTTTTTCTGCCCCAAGGGGGGTCAAGCTGGTCTTGAGCTTCGCCGCCTCGTCAGGACTCACCGCCGCAAATGCGCTGTTGGCGCACAGGGAGATCGACAGGGTGGAAAGCAACAGCAGTTTAATTTTTGTCATTATCAGAGCCCGCCTGTTCTTTGCTTAAAAAGTTCGCTGGATCGAGAACGCCACGAAGTCCCGGTCCTTCATGTTTTGCTGGTAGGTGTACGAATTGGAGGCGTCGATGATCGGTCCGGTCTCACCGAAAAAGTTGGTGTAGGTCAGCGAGGCGTACCACTGTTTCTTGTAATCTGCCTTGAGGCCCAGGGTCAGGTCCCCGCCGTGTTCCGGGCCGAACGCCTGGGGCGTGACCGAAGAGCGCCCGGAGGGGTTGTAGCCGACGGTGACAGGGGCCTGGATGTCGATGCCAGGAAAGACCTGGAAGTATTGCGGTTCGAAAGTGAAGCGCAGGGCAAAGGCATCGCGCGTGCTGTTGGGCTCCAGCTGATCGGCATTTTTGGTCACGCTCAGTCGCCGGTTGAACGCCAGCTCACCGATCAACGATGCACCATCCCACAGCGCCGAGCCTCCGTAGACATTGACCATCGACACCTGGGCATGCCACGACCGGCCAATGGGATAGGCCGGGTTTGAATCGTTGTCGGAACCCAAGCCGGTAATGATCGTGCCGCCGACGCCGGCTAACGGCGTATCAACCCGAATCGAGGTTTCACCGGCAATGTTGGCTTCGCCGACCAGGGTGCTGAAACTCGCGCCAAAGACCTTGACGTCTTCGGGATACACGTTGACGAAGGTGTCATCGGCACCGGGGACCAGCGCGGCCGGGCGGAAGTAGAACACCGGGGTCTTTTCGTGATACTTGGCGGCGTACAGGCCGAACTCCCAGTCCTCGACAGCGAATTTCAGCTGTGCACCAAACTGCCCTGAATCCTTGGCATCGATGTCTTTGCCATGGCGCAGCTCGCCGGTAGGGAAGAACACCCGCTCCCCGCCTTCGCCGACAAAATCCGCACCGCTGAAATAGCTGCCAGCCGCAGGAAGTCGCGTCTTGTTCCACTTGAACTGGTAGTAGGCGCCGATGCTGACCGTATCGTTGAGCTGCCAGTTGCCGGAGACCTGCTGGGTGGGCATCAGGATTTCCTTGAACTGCGAGCTGGGTACGGATTGAAGCTTCACCAGGTCGACAGTGGACTGCGCATTGGCAATACCATTGGCTCCGTAGAACAGGCTTTCACCATAGATCTGGGTGAACTGCCCCAACCGCCCAGACAACGAAGTGCTGCCGATTTCCCGGGAGCCATAGACAAAGGCATCGAGGATTTCAGTGTGCTGTTCGTGGATGCGCCGGGTGTCGCTGGTGAACTCGTCGTACTCGACACTCAACGAGTTGGCGGTGCCGGGCGAGTCGTTGTCGTTATCGTGGCTGTAGACATCGTCGTACCAGGAGGCCGCGCTGAGACGGGCACCAACGTCCTTGTACTTGATGTCGAATTCGGACAAGACATCCAGCCGATTGGAGATCAGCCCGCGGTCAAAATTTCGATCACCGTCGTCCAGGTTGGGATTGCTGTTGTTTGTTCCTGGGCCGACCGCGACTTTGTGATCGAGTTTGTTCACGCGCCACGCGTTGCTGTACTTGATGGTGTTGTCCCAGGTCGCCGAAAGATCCGGGTTCCCCGTGTCGATCTGAAAGGCCTGCGATGGCGTCGAGAGGCTCAGTAGTACCGTGGCGCCGACTGCACAGGCGAGGCTCGAAACCGGCAATGGGCAGAGCCACTGGTTGGCTGTTTTCATGAAGATGTTCCTGTTTTTTTGTTTTTGTAAAAGGTCATCCACTCGCAGCGTTTGGCTGCGAATACCACGGGTGTTGCGGGGTTTCTTCCCTATGCGTTCCGGTCAGCTTCAAGAGCCGAACCATCTGTGCGTAAAATATGTTTTATTGCATTTCAAATGACTTTGTGCACAAAACGTAATCCTGCACAAATTCAATGTCAAGCAGATTCGGGAACCTATTTCGGATGATTGCGGCGGTCGGGCGGTCCATGGAGGCCGCAAAGGCGCGAGCATTGAAATGGATGGCGAGAAGGCGTTAGGAGGCAAAGGCCCGGTCTAGAGCGCCGGAAAAGTCTGCTCTTCAATTTTTCCCTTGCGGCGCAAGAAAATTTGTGCGCAAGGCGATATTCATCCTTTGCACCAAACAACTTTTTGCGCATAAAATCCGTTTAGTGCAAATTCCAGGATGACCGACCATGATCCCCTCCCCCAACAGTCCGCTGATCGAAGTCGCATTGACGAAGATGAAAAAGGCGATTGTTTGTTGCGAGCTGGCCCCCGGCGAAAAACTCAAAGTCGCCGAACTATCCAAAACCTACGGGCTCAGCAGTTCCCCTATCCGTGAGGCGCTAAATCGCCTGACGCAGGACGGCGTCGTCGAAGCCAGCGACAACAAGGGGTTCAGGGTTGCTCCGATTTCCACCACGGACTTTCGCGACATCACACGTATGCGCTGTCTACTGGAATGCGAGGCGTTGGGCGATGCCATCGAATACGGCGACGATGCGTGGGAGGCCGATGTGCTCGGCGCATTTCACCGCTTGAATCTGATTGAGAAAAAGCTGGGAAGTGGCGTGCTCGTACTCGACGATGAGTGGTCTACCCGGCACAAGGCTTTCCACTTCGCGTTGTTTGCGGCGTGCCCATCACAATTGATGCTGAAGATGATTGACTCGCTCTTCGACCGGGCCGAGCGCTACAGACGTTTCTCTGCCAAGCAGCGAATCCGCCAGAGGCATAAGGGCAACGAGCACCAGGACCTGATGGATGCGGCGCTTGCACGCGATGCAGACAAGGCGGTGACGCTGCTGCGCAACCACATCCAGGACACCCTGGAGCGAACCATCGAAGCGATAGAGCGCCAACAAGCCACGCTTCAATAACGCGATTGCAAAAAAAGTCCTTCGCCCTGCAACTGCTTTCGTGGACAGTGCAAGGCGAAGGACTTTTTTGTCCGTTACTGGCTCTGTACCTGCGCAAACCTGATCATCGGGTCGCTGGTGCCACCCTCGCTTCGGGCAGCCTGTTCGGGCGTCTTGCACCACAGCGCCAGCTCCATTGCTTCCAGCAGCTCCATCGCCCAAGCAACGGTGACCGCCCCGCCATACACGTAGTGATCCGGCCGCACGATGACGACATTACAGCCTCGACGCTCAAGCCATTGCGCCAGCAATCCGTCGACCTCCTGGTAATCATCGGCGGTGCATGGGCCTGACTGTTCAGGACCGACCAACCGCACGACATGGATGGGCAGGCCTTTAAGCGATTGACTGCTGTGCAGGCACCTCAGTAACGCGCTGGCATCAAACCCTGGGGCAATGACCACCCGGAAGGACTGGCCGGTGAACTCATCCAGTAGCGCCTTCTTGCCGGCATGGTTAATGACCATCGGTTGCGGGAACAACTCACCGGCAGGCGCGACCTGGGAGACAAACCCCTGGGTCAATCCTGGAATCAACGATTGCCTGATCGTACCTGCGGGGTTCTCGGTCATTTGCTGGATCATCCGCGTGTCGCGGATCGCAGCTTTTTCGCTATCGCGTTCGCAGATCACCACACCGAACTCTTTGGCCGCCAAAGTAGTTTGGCGGACATGAGGAACCCGTTCGGCCTGGTAGGTGTGCAGGAATGCCGGCGCTGCCAGCCCTCCTTTCACCAGCGCGAGTTTCCAGACCAGGTTCAGTGCATCGCGAATCCCCTGGCACATGCCCTGCGCGAGAAACGGTGGCGTCATGTGCGCCGCGTCCCCAAGGAAGAACACCCGTTCGCACTGCCACTGCTCCAGGATCAGGGCGTGGAATCGATAAGCGGATGCTCGCCATAACTGATAATCGCCTTCAGGCAACCAGCGGGAGATGAGCTTCCTGATCGCTTCGGGCTGGGAAATTTCCGTCGGCTGTTCGTCGGGATTGATCATGAATTCCCAGCGCCGATGCTGCCCTGGCCCGACGACAAAGGTACAAGGCCGGGCCAGTTCACAAAACTGCACGTTAGTCTTCGGTAGATGCTCGCCCGCCCCTTCGTTGAGGATCACATCGACCACAAGCCACGGCTCATCGAAAGCCAGATCCTCCATCTTTAACCCTAGCCGGGTGCGGATCGGGCTGGTGCCGCCATCACAGGCCAGCACATAGTCTGCCGTGACCGTGCGCTCGGTCCCGTCCTTGGCCAGAATGCGTACCTCAGCTTGCGAGCTCTTGGAATCGACCGACAGAACTTCTGAACCGAGCTCCACAGTGACGGACTTCAAATCGGCAATCCTGCCGCGCAGTGCACGCTCGACGGGGGGTTGCGAGAACACATAATTGGGTGCCCAGCCCAGCGCAAAAGGAGGCTTGGCGGCATCAATGCGCTTGATCAGCCGAGAACCCGTGGTGTGGTACTCCGAGGGACGATAAGGCATGACGTGTTCGGCAATCTTATCGGCCAGGCCAATGTTGCCAAAGACACGCATCACTTCATGATCAAAACCCATGGCCCTGGGGTTGGTGTACACCGTTTCGGACTTGTCCACGACATGGGCCTTGAGGCCCCACATGCCAGCCAGGTTCGCGCACAGGGCACCCACCGGACCCATTCCAACAATGATGACATCGTAGTCCATCGTCTACTCCGCTTTTTGTTTTATCCCGTGCGGCGCAGGGTTGATGAACAGGCCTGCGCGCGCCCATCAACCCTTCACAGATCAGCACATTGTCAACCGATTCGAACCCGCTGCTCTTCGATCTTCGCCCGAATGGAATTCTTCCATTGCTCTCGCGTCTGGAAGCCAGGGCGGCGCTTACACATGGCTTCGGTCTGGGCCAGGATGACCTCGCTCGGCAGTTCGAGATCAAGGGGTTCCTTGCAGGGTTGTGCGGTGTAGAACGGTGCATCGACATACATTTCGATGGGGTTGCCTTCAGGGTCTTTGAAATACATCGACCAGGCGTTGCCGTGGTCCACTTGTGCGATCCCTTCAATGCCGCTTTTTTTGGCGAACTGGTAGTAGGTTTTCAGGTCATCCAGCGAATTGAGCAGAAACGACAACTGATTGATCGGGTTGAAGGGCAGGTCGATGGGTTTACCATCGAAGAGCACGACCTGGTGATGCAACTCGGGATTCTGCGTCATGAAAAACAGCCGATGGCCCGTTGAGGCGACACCTTTGTCACTGACGATGAAACCCAAGGTGCGGCAGTAGAAATCGACCATACGATCGAGGTCTGCGCAAAACACGCCGGAGTGGGTGAAATTGATGGTCGGTAAGGCGGGCATTTGGAACCTCCAGATTCTTATGATTGTGCAGAGGACGACGCTCAGGCTTCGTCGATAACGCCGTTCGATAGCGTGCCGATCTCGGTAATAACCACTTCGAAAACGTCACCGGGTTTGAGAAAGATCGGCGGATTGCGCTTGAAGCCGATCCCGCTCGGCGTACCGGTTGCCAGGATGTCGCCCGGGTTCCATGACAGTGCTTTCGACACATAGGAAATCAGATGCGGAATGTCGAAGGCCAACTCTGAAAGACTGCCCTCCTGCAACTGCTCGCCATTGAGTACGCCCCTGACTACCAGCTTACGGTAATCGGAAATTTCCGAGGCCGGAATGAGCCATGGGCCCAACGCCCCGGTTTTCCTGAACGTCTTGCCCATGCCGTATTGGTGCGTATGGAATTGCCAGTCGCGAACGCTGGCGTCGTTGAAGCAGGTGTACCCGGCGACATGGTTCATCGCATCGGCCGGATCGATATGTGCCCCCCCCTTGCCGATCACCACCGCCAGTTCGGCTTCGAAATCGAACTGCTCTGACACCTGCGGCCGCACCAGTGGTTCGCCATGGGGCAGCAACGTTTCGGCGAAGCGCTGGAAAATCACCGGGAACTCCCCGACCTTTCTGCCGGCCTCCTCTGCGTGGGCTACGTAGTTGATGCCCACGCAAATCACTTTGCCGGGATTGGGTATGACCGCTTCCAGCTGAACGCTTGAAAAGGGGTAATCAGGTTGAGCGGCTTCTACTATCTTGCGTGCCTCCTGCAACAGGGCAGGCTCGGCCAGGAAGGAAGCGAGATCCGCAACCTGCGCAAATCGACCGGTCAGCTCGACCACCCCATCCCCGGACACGGCGCCGTAATGCGCCTTTCCCTCTTTGCGGTACGAAATAAGCTTCATCTTGCTCTCCTGTTTTTTATGCACAAAAACTAATTTCTTGCACCATACATCATTAAATGCATAATGCGGAAGACCGGTACAAAAAAATAACGAGCTGCATGAAGCTCTCGGTTCTGGAGATGACGGTATGTCGCTGGTGATGGTTCGCAAGATCAAGCTGGACGTCGAAGAGGTATTCCACGAAGGCGGGCCGCGCTCGTCGGTTCCCCTCAGGATAGCGGTCGCCACCGCCGTGGTCGCCAACCCTTATGCAGGTCGGTATGTCGAGGATCTGCTGCCGTTCATGCAGGAATTAAGGGGGCTGGGCGCGCAACTGTCCGAGCAACTGATCCACGCCCTGGGCGGCGCCGGGCATGTACAGGCTTATGGCAAGGGCGCCATCGTCGGCGAAGACGGCGAGTTGGAACATGGGGCGGTCTGGCATGAAGCCGGGGGCTGGGCCATGCGCGAAGCGCTCGGCAATCCGAAGGCGATTGTGCCGGCGGCAAAGACCATCGGCGGCCCCGGTTGCCGGGTGATGATCCCGCTCGGACACGTCCAGGCCGCCTACGTTCGTAGCCACTTCGGCGTGGCGGAAATGACCGTATGGGACGGCCCTCGTCGTGGCGAGATCGCTTTTGGCTTGGCCATGGCCACCGGCGGGAGGATTCATGCGCGACTGGGTGGCCTGGCCGCCGCCGACGTGAAGGGCGAAGACGGGTTGCGTTGAATGCCGAAGATTTGAAGCTTGCACCACTACAAAAACAATATGTGTGTTGGAGAACATCATGACAGCAAAAACTATGCGCGCCGCACGTCTGTATGAAGGCGGTAAACCCATGGTCATCGAGCAAGTGGCCGTACCCGCAATTCGTCCGACCGAAGTATTGGTCAAGGTCAAGGCCTGCGGGATCGTGCCGAACCTGCACAACATCCTCACCAACTGGGTCAAATGGTTCCCGCAGAACCCGCTGCCGAAGCTCCCGGCGATTTTCGGGCTGGACCCCGCAGGTGTCGTCGAAGCCGTCGGCGCCCAGGTCTACGACTTCAAGGTCGGTGACCGGGTCTATGTCAACCCTGGCCGATACTGTGGTTCATGCCGGGCCTGCCGCGCAGGCAACACCATTGCCTGTACCGCCTATACGTTCAATGGCTATTTCGGCTTCACCCCCAAAAGCCCGCGCATGTTCGAAGACTACCCCTATGGTGGCCTTTGCGAGTACATCCCCGCACCGCAATACAGCCTGGTCAAACTGCCGGACAACATCAGTTTTGAAACCGCCGCACGCCTGGGTTACATGGGCACCGCCTACAAGGCCTTGCTCAAGGCCAACGTCGGCCCGGGCAGCACGGTGCTGATCAACGGGATCAGCGGCACACTCGGCCTGGGCGCCGCCGCGCTCGCGCTGGCCATGGGCGTTCGAAAGATTCTCGGCACCGCCAGAAACCAGGACCTGTTCCAGAAGGTGAAAGACCTGGCCGCCCCGGGCCGGATTGAAATCCATACCTTGGGTACGATTCCCACCAATGAATGGGCCTATGAAGTCACCCATGGCGAGGGCGTCGATGTGGTCATTGATGCCCTGGGCCCTGGCGCCCCCCATGAGAGCCTGACCCAGGCGTTGAAATCCCTTCATCGCGGCGGGCACCTGGTGAACGTCGGCGCCATCGCCGGCGAAGTCCCCATCGATCTGCACTGGATCATGGACAACGACATCCAGATCAGCGGATCGGCCTGGTTCACCACCGGCCAAGGCCAGGCTATGGCGGACATGGTTGAATCCGGAGTGCTCGATCTCTCGTTCTTCGAAAACACGGCTTTCCGCCTGGAGGACGTCAACAGCGCCATAACGGGTATCGAAAACCGTCATGGCGGCTTCAGCAACTACGTCATCTGCCCTTGATCAACTCCGGCGAGGGAAGCGGTTCGCCCTCCCCTCGCCAGCTCCCTGACTGCTCGTTGAGTACTCCACATGAAGATAAGAAGAATCGTGACCGGCCACGACGAACAGGGCAACTCGGTGTTCGTTTCAGATGACTTTGCCCCAAGGGCACAATCCTTTGCCTCGATACCGGGACACGCAATGGCGCAGCTGTGGACGACTCCCGCCCAGCCGACACTACTTGAAAACGAACGCGACCCGACGCTTGATCATGCGTCACTGATTCCCCCTCAGGGAGGCACCAGCATCGCCATGTTCGATTTCCCACCCGACACCGTCATGCACAATCCCGTCGACGGCGCCCAAGCTTTTGACGAGTTGGGTGCCGCACTGCCCGGCCTGATCGAAACGTTCGAACCGGACAACCCCGGCATGCACACCACCGCCACGATCGACTACGGAGTCATTCTGGAAGGTGAGATGTGGCTGGAGCTGGATAACGGTCAGAGCCGGCTCGTCAAAGCAGGCGACATCGTCATTCAAAACGGCACACGGCACGCGTGGCGCAACAAAAGCAAACGGATTGCCCGCGCACTGTTTGTAATGATCGGTGCACCGCTCTCAGAGAAACAAACCGGGTAGCTTTGCTGATTATTCATCGCTCGGATTCGAGGATTTCCATGACCACCGTCGCTTATCGTCTACTCGGTATTTCAGGCAGCCTGCGTTCACAGTCCACCAATACAGCGGTGCTCAAGACGCTCTCCACTCGATTGGATAATCGGGCAAGCATGAGCCTTTTCCCCCTGAACGATATCCCCCTGTACAACAGTGATCTGGAACAAGAGTCGTTGCCAGCCTCGGTGGTCATGCTGAAAGAGCAGATATCAAAGGCTGATGGCTTGATCATCTGCTCACCTGAATACAACTACGGCACCTCTGGCGTGCTGAAAAACGCGCTGGATTGGGCCTCGCGCCCAGGCTTCCAGTCACCACTGAAAAACAAACCGGTGCTGATCATGACGTCCTCGCCTGGCGTACTCGGCGGCGTACGCGCACAAGCACAGCTGCGAGAGACCCTGTCGGCCACCTTGTCCAGGGTCGTTTATAGCCCGCAGATTGTCATTGCGGGAGTCAATCAGAAGATTCATGACGGCCGCTTCGTCGACGAAATAACCATCGAATTCATGCTGGCAGCTGTCGATCATCTGGTAACCGAAATCAGGATGTTGGCGAGCGGTCCAGTCTCATAAAAGTGCCCGACAGGCTTTCCTCTACAAACTATCGATTAGGTGACATTGCCATGAGCCAATCCATGAGCATGAATCAATTCAAAGCCATTCTCGGCGAGTCGATTGTGGCTTGTCTCGCCGCTACCGTCTGTGCGCTGTTGATTGAGGGCCCGGTCTGGGCCATGTTCATTGGCTGGATCGCGTTTTTTACCCGCGGCATCACGGCGCGCGACGCAGCGATCAATCTGGCCTGCGTGCTCATCGGCCTGGCCATCGGCATCGTGGCCGGCATGGCCGGTGCCGCACTGGCCCCCCATCTCGGCGCTTGGAGCATCACCCCGCTGGTACTGGTTGTGACGCTGGTCGTGCTATCCCTGCAAATACTGCCCCTGATCAATAATGTGCTGGCATCCTTCCTGGGCCTGGTCGGCTACTTCGCCTCGCAGCTGCCGGCGACACTCACCACCTTCGTCGAGCTTTCCACGGCCTCGACGCTGGGCGTCATCGCCGGGCTATTAGCCAGCCTGGTGAAAAAATACTATGACAAACGAAAGGCCAGTCCCAACAATCTCGATAACAAGATAACGCTACCTCATTAACGTTTGAGGCGCGGACGAGGCATATTGATCGGCAATAGAACCTGCATCTGATCTCGAGGCGCTGGAAGAGGGTTTGCGTATCAGTGTGCAAGCCGTCGAGTATGAAAAATCCAACCCCTGCAGGCCCTTCGCGAGAGGCAACAATCGGCCAGAAGCGGACGGTCACGACTTGGCCGATATGGGCCAACCGTTTGCGCCGTAAGCCTTATGCGTTAATACGTCGCCATTCGCTTGGCGAAATCTTCTCCCACTGCCGGAAGGCCCGGAAGTAAGAATTGGCGTCTTCGTAACCGAGCAGATAGGCCACCTCTTTCAGTTCAAGGCTTGTATCAGCAAGCAAGTGAAACCCCACCTGGCGCCGGGCCTCATTGAGCAT
>NZ_JAXDEO010000034.1:0-76498 GCF_035064975.1 Pseudomonas sp. YuFO20 | reverse complement strand
CAATCGGATATGACCTTGTAGGAGCGAGCTTGCTCGCGAAGGCGGTGTGTCAGTCAACATTGATGGTGGCTGATAGGCCGTCTTCGCTGGCAAGCCAGCGCCTACAAGGTTTTGTGGGTCAGTCGGATTTTTTGCGGATCCAGTAGAGGTAGGTGCCGGCGTCTTCATGCTGCCCCACCAGCTCATGGTCGAGAAACACGCAGAACTTGGGGATGTCGCGGCGTGTCGACGGATCGGTGGCGATCACCTTGAGCAGGCCGCCGGGCACCAGGTCACGGATGTGCTGGTGGAGCATCATCACCGGCTCCGGGCAGTTGAGGCCGGTGGCGTCGAGGGTGCCGTCTACCGGCGTATCAAGCAATTCACTCATGATTCACTCCTGAAACTTGCCGGCATTGTCGCCCATTGCCGGGTGTTCGGTCATCTGTGGCATTACGCCGGCCTTGTGGAATTACCACGGTCCTGTGGGAGCGGGCTTGCTCGCGAAAGCGGTGTGTCACCAGCGTTGATGTCGACTGACACGACGCCTTCGCGAGCAAGCCCGCTCCCACATGGGGCCGCGTGTCTCAGCGGGATTTCGCTTTTTTCACGTCCAGGCGGCGCAGGTGGCAGGTCACTTCCTCACGGTCGTGGTACAGCTGTTTGCAGCCGATCTCGACCTTGATGCCCCGCGCCTTGAAACCGTCGGCAATACGCTCCAGCAAACGCTTCACCTCGGCATACCGCTGCTTCATCGGCAGCTTGAGGTTGACCACCGCCTCGCGGCAATGCCCCTCGCCGATCCACTCCTCCAGCATCGCCGCGTTACGAGCCGGTTTCTCGACAATGTCGCACACCATCCAATCCACCGGCTGCTTGGGCTTGAAGGTGAAACCGTCGGCCATCAAATGCTGCACCAGGCCGGTGTCCATCAGGCTTTCAGCCATCGGGCCGTTATCTATGGCGGTCACCAGCATGCCACGGTTGACCAGCTGCCAGGTCCAGCCGCCGGGCGCCGCGCCCAGGTCGACACCGGTCATGTCGCTGTGCAGGCGCTCGTCCCACTGGTCCCGCGGGATGAAATGGTGCCAGGCCTCTTCGAGCTTCAAGGTCGAACGGCTCGGCGCCTCGCGGGGGAATTTCAGGCGCGGAATGCCCATCGGCCACATCGCCGAGTTGTTCGACTCCGCCAGGCCGACGAACACTTCGCGGCCACTCTTGAACGTCAACAGCAGGCGCGGCTTGGTCGCATCGTCCACCAGCTTGCCGGCGCCGGTCAGCGCCTTGCGCAGCGGGCCTTCGAACTTCTTGCAGAAATTCGACAGCTCCTTGCCATCATTGGTGTCGACCACTTCCAGCCACAGGCTGCCGCAGGTCGGGAAATCCGCCAGGTGCGCGAGGATCACGCTGATGCGATCGCTCTCCGGCAGGTCGATGAAGATCCCCCGGGCCCACTGGCGCGGGAAGATCAGGTTGGTAAAACGCTGCCCGCGCATCAGGCGCTCGGCGCCGTCTTCTTCGGTGCAGACAAACTCGGCGCAGGCGCTGGCCGCCTTGGCCTTGGCATAACCGGCCACGTTCAGTTGTGCGGCGAGGTCGGAAATCTCGGAACAGACTTCACCTTCGAAGCCCGGCCGGCAATGCATGAAAAGGGTGTTCATTCTTACTCCTGGGCAGATGGCGAGACATTCAACCACTGCGCGATGCCCAGACTTGCGCTAACGCAAAGCCTGTCACGAAAACCGGCGCATGATAGCCGACTTCGGAACCTCGGACTTGCCCATAGAGTCCAGTTATTAGCCAGCTACTTAAAACAGGGCTAGGTTTAATGCTCTGCCCGTTCCCTCAGTCCGTACCCGTGCGGACTCCAAGGAGTGACCGTAATGCCGTCCCTCGATAGCCTGAAGACCCTTAAAACCCTGCAAGTCGACGACAAGACCTACCACTATTACAGCCTGCCGGAGGCCGCCAGGAGCCTCGGCGACCTCGACGCACTGCCCATGTCGCTCAAGGTGCTGCTGGAAAACCTGCTGCGCTGGGAAGACGCCAAGACCGTCACCGGCGCCGACCTCAAGGCCATTGCCGCGTGGCTCAAGGAGCGCCGCTCCGACCGCGAAATCCAGTACCGCCCGGCGCGGGTGCTGATGCAGGACTTCACCGGCGTGCCCGCCGTGGTCGACCTGGCCGCCATGCGCGCGGCCATGGCCAAGGCCGGCGGCGACCCGCAGCGCATCAACCCGCTGTCGCCGGTGGACCTGGTGATCGACCATTCGGTGATGGTCGACAAATTCGCCACCAGCAGCGCCTTCGAACAGAACGTCGACATCGAAATGCAGCGCAACGGCGAGCGATACGCCTTCCTGCGCTGGGGCCAGAGCGCCTTCGACAACTTCAGCGTGGTGCCGCCAGGCACAGGCATCTGCCACCAGGTCAACCTGGAATACCTGGGCCGCACCGTCTGGACCAAGGACGAAGACGGCCGCACCTACGCCTTCCCCGACACCCTGGTCGGCACCGACTCCCACACCACCATGATCAACGGCCTCGGCGTACTCGGCTGGGGCGTCGGCGGCATCGAAGCCGAAGCGGCGATGCTCGGCCAACCGGTGTCGATGCTGATTCCCGAAGTGATCGGTTTCAAGCTCACCGGCAAACTCAAGGAAGGCATCACCGCCACCGACCTGGTGCTGACCGTCACCCAGATGCTGCGCAAGAAAGGTGTGGTCGGCAAATTCGTCGAGTTCTACGGCGACGGTCTGGCCGACCTGCCCCTGGCCGACCGCGCGACCATCGCCAACATGGCGCCGGAGTACGGCGCCACCTGCGGCTTCTTCCCGGTGGACGACGTGACCTTGAGCTACCTGCGCCTGTCCGGCCGCCCCGACGCCACGGTCAAACTGGTCGAGGCCTACAGCAAGGCCCAGGGCCTGTGGCGCCTGCCGGGCAAGGAACCGCAATTCACCGACAGCCTGGCCCTGGACCTGGCCAGCGTCGAAGCCAGCCTCGCCGGGCCCAAGCGCCCGCAAGACCGCGTCTCGCTGCCGAACGTCGCACAAGCGTTCAGCGACTTCATCGGCCTGCAACTCAAACCCACCAGCAAGGAAGAAGGCCGCCTGGAAAGCGAAGGTGGCGGCGGCGTGGCCGTGGGTAACGCGGACATGGCCGGCGAAGTGGACTACGAATTCGAAGGCCAGACCATTCGCCTGAAAAACGGCGCGGTGGTGATCGCCGCCATCACCTCCTGCACCAACACCTCCAACCCGAGCGTGATGATGGCGGCCGGGCTGCTGGCGAAAAAAGCCGTGGAAAAAGGCCTGCGGCGCAAACCCTGGGTGAAAAGCTCGCTGGCCCCCGGCTCCAAAGTGGTTACCGACTACTACAAGGCCGCCGACCTGACGCAGTACCTCGATACCCTGGGTTTTGCCCTGGTCGGTTATGGCTGCACCACCTGCATCGGCAATTCCGGGCCACTGCCGGAACCCATCGAAAAAGCCATCCAGAAAGCCGACCTGACCGTAGCCTCGGTGCTGTCGGGCAACCGCAACTTCGAG
This sequence comes from Pseudomonas sp. YuFO20, assembly GCF_035064975.1. Taxonomy (NCBI): domain Bacteria; kingdom Pseudomonadati; phylum Pseudomonadota; class Gammaproteobacteria; order Pseudomonadales; family Pseudomonadaceae; genus Pseudomonas; species Pseudomonas sp. YuFO20. The sequence goes on along the minus strand of NZ_JAXDEO010000034.1, from coordinate 72,968 downwards.
GGCCGAGTCCACCCGCTGGTGAAAACCAACTGGCTGGCCTCGCCACCGCTGGTGGTCGCCTATGCCCTGGCCGGCACCGTACGCATCGACCTCAGCCGCGAGCCCCTGGGCGAAGACCAAAACGGCAACCCGGTGTACCTGCGCGACATCTGGCCCAGCAGCCAGGAAATCGCCGAAGCGGTCGAGCGGGTCAATACCGCCATGTTCCACAAGGAATACGCCGAAGTGTTCGCCGGCGACGAACAATGGCAAGCCATCGAAGTGCCGCAAGCGGCCACCTACGTCTGGCAGGACGACTCGACCTACATCCAGCATCCACCGTTCTTCGACGACATCGGCGGCCCGCCACCGGTGGTCAAGGACGTCAGCGGCGCGCGCATCCTCGCCCTGCTCGGCGACTCGGTGACCACCGACCACATCTCCCCCGCCGGTAACATCAAGGCCGACAGCCCCGCAGGCCAGTACCTGCGGGAAAAAGGCGTGGAACCGCGCGACTTCAACTCCTACGGCTCACGCCGCGGCAACCACCAGGTGATGATGCGCGGCACCTTCGCCAACATCCGCATTCGCAACGAAATGCTCCACGGCGAAGAAGGCGGCAACACCTACTACATCCCCACCGGCGAAAAACTGCCGATCTACGACGCCGCCATGCGCTACCAAGCCTCCGGCACCCCACTGGTGGTCATCGCCGGCCAGGAATACGGCACCGGTTCCAGCCGCGACTGGGCCGCCAAGGGCACCAACCTGCTGGGCATCAAGGCCGTCATCGCCGAAAGCTTCGAGCGCATCCACCGCTCCAACCTGGTGGGCATGGGCGTGCTACCGCTGCAGTTCAAGCTCGACCAGAACCGCAAGAGCCTGAACCTGACCGGCCGCGAAACCCTGGACATCCTCGGCCTGACCGGCGTCGAACTAACCCCACGGATGAACCTGACCTTGGTCATCACCCGCGAAAACGGCAGCCGGGAAAAAATCGAAGTGTTGTGCAGGATTGATACGCTTAATGAGGTGGAGTACTTCAAGTCGGGGGGGATCTTGCATTATGTGTTGCGGCAGTTGATTGCGTCGTAAGCGCGGGACAATAAGTGTTGAGGCTTCAGGCGCTGTTGCATCGGTAACGGCGCCTGACGCCCTCCCTTACAACCTGCCATCCAAGCACCTTGCCGGCGAAGGCATCCTTACAACCAACTAATTACTTGCGAATGCACTCAATCCACTGTGGGAGCCACCCTGCTGGCGATGGCGCCCTAACAGCCCACCATTCCCCTGCGGCAGCACCCACCCCCCTGCAGGAGCCGGCTTGCCAGCGATGGCACCCTCAAAGCCGACCATTCCCTCACGACTGCACCCAACCCCCCGTAGGAACTGGCTTGCCAGCGAAGGCGCCCTAACAGCCAACCATTCCCTCGCGACTGTACCCAAAACCACTGTAGGAGCTGGCTTGCCAGCGATGGCACCCTCACAGCCAACCAATCGCCCCGGGATACACCCGATCCACTGTGGGAGCCAGCCTGCTGGCGATAGCGCCCTCACAGCCAACCATTCCCTCGCGACTGTACCCAACCCCCTGTAGGAGCTGGCTTGCCAGCGAAGGCGCCCTCACAGCCAACCATTCCCTCGCGACTGTACCCAAAATCCACTGTAGGAGCTGGCTTGCCAGCGAAGGCGCCCTCACAGCCAACCATTCCCTCGCGACTGTACCCAAAACCACTGTAGGAGCTGGCTTGCCAGCGAAGGCGCCCTGACAGCCGATGATTGTCTTCCAGGTGATCACCGCGAGTCAGAACGCCTGCGAGATTCACTGGACCGCCTGATATCTCAACCAAAAACGACTATCCAAGACCCAGCGCCCCACATTTACTCAAGAAACGAAATCCCCTGCCGATAGCCAGGGCAATACGCTGTGGTAGGGTATTTTAAAATTTGTCGGTACGGGTTTAGCGTATGAAAGAGATTTATCTATTGATCGAGCACGGAATCGATCAAGGCGAAGTGTATGTTCTTGGTTGGTTCGACGATGAGAAAAAGGCGAAGGAAATCGCCGAAGAAAAAGAGTGGGAAGCGTATCGCGAAAGCTTGAAAACAGGACACGCCTGGTCAAATCACAAGCCGTTGGCACCAGACCAAACCGAATACCGTCGATTCTGGATCAAAGAAGTTTCCAGGTTTGATCGCGTGCCTGTCCCAAGGTCGTCGGCCGTTCATTGAGCCTCGACCCTGTGCTGAGGCTCCTCAGCAGCACAGTTACCACGCTTGGCGAACATGCAAAAGCAAGGCGCCTACCGGCCGACCTGATTTCGAATGCATTCAGCCCCCTGTAGGAGCTGGCTTGCCAGCGAAGACGACCGCCCAGTCGACAGATCTGCCAACAGGCGCGCAGCTTTGAAGGGAATAGCACTACGCACAAAATTCCATATTTGCGGGGGAACCACATCCCTGTGCTCAGTGTTAGCGCTCTTGAAAGGACCAGTACCTGGTCAAACCGCAACTAGTACTCGGTGTCGCCTTCAATTTTGAAATGCATGACCCACCCCCTTAACGAAGTAACCAGGGTCATAAGAGGCATCAACATCAACAACGTCACAGAGATCACGGACCAAATTGTCATATGCTTCCCCTTTTTCCAGCAGGATTTGGCAGAGCACCTTTCCAAAAAATGTCAGGTACCTTTAAACATAGTCACACACTCTGTTTTACGCACTAACACACAGCACCACAATTGCAGACCCACGGCCATATCTGCCTAAATGCCCCACATTAAAGCGAGCTCACCTGAAACAAGGAAACGTTAATGCTCGTAATGCCCTGGCCATACCTGACACTCCTCTCTGCCGGCTATGTCCTGGCACTCACCTACGGGCAAATCACCGCCCAGGCGAGCATCGCCATTCTCCTGCTGCTACTCGCCGGATTCGCCGTCCAGCAACAACACATCCGCTACGGCCGCTATCTTGGCCACGCCCTGTTCATCCTCCTGGCCCTCACCCTGGCGCTGCATTGGTGGCCGGGATTTCACAACGCCCGAATGATCGACCAGGAACGCTTCACCGAGAACGCCACGCCCTTCTCGATGAACCTCAATCTGGATAAACCGCTGATAGGTTTCTGGCTGCTGCTCATATGCCCATGGATTATCGGCCGCCACTCGGTGCTGCAAGCATTGAAGGCAGGTGCCCTGATCCTGAGCCTGACGGCAATCGTTACGCTGGGAAGCGCATGGCTTGTGGGGATAGTCGAGTGGGCACCGAAATGGCCGCCCCAGGCGTGGTTGTGGATAAACAACAACCTGCTGCTGGTGACATTGGTAGAAGAAGCGCTGTTTCGCGGTTACCTGCAAGGAGGCCTGAGCCGACGCTTCCAGCATCTGCCCTATGGCGAATATCTTGCCCTGCTGATCGCCGCGCTTCTGTTCGGAATGGCCCATTGGGGCGCTGGCTGGCAATGGATTTTGCTGGCGACCCTGGCGGGCATTGGTTACGGACTGGCCTATCGATTCGGCGGACTGGCCGCCGCCATTGCCACTCACTTCGGTTTGAATCTGCTGCACTTTGGTTTATTCACTTACCCAATGATGGCCACCTGAGCCATCACTCATCGAGTTCTGACAAAAAGGTCAAATCTGTCAAAATGCCCTCCCCGATGGCAAATACAGCCGGTTATCGGTAGGGAACTACGCAGCTTGACTCCTGTCAGGCCCAGCGTTTAACCTCCCGCCCCACGAATGGAATCAATCTGCCCTACATTGGCAGATAGTCTTCTGAAAATGAATTCAAGCAACGCGTTTATCGCGTTGTTGTGCTGTGCGGTAAATCATGCTGAAGCCCCGCTCCTCCCTGCAAATCAAAAAATCCGTCATTTTCGCCCTGGTGCTGCGTGAAGCGCGCGCGCGTATAGGTGCGAGCCGCATGGGTGCGGTGTGGACGTTACTTGAGCCGATTGCCCACCTATTGATCTTGAGTACGCTGTTCGCTCTGATTCGCGGCAGAACGGTAGTCGGACTCGAATTTCCCGTTTTCGTTCTGGTTGGACTCGCACCCTTCCTGCTGTTTCGCAACACAGCGTTGCGCTTGATGGACAGCCCCAAGGAAAACCGCTCGCTGTTTGCCTACAAGCAAATCAAACCCCTCGACACTTTCATCGCCCGGGTCCTGGTGGAGTTCAGCATCTCCGCCCTGGTCTACGCCATCCTGGTGTTCGGCTTCGCCTGGTACGGCTTCGACATGTCGGTCAAGGCTCCCATCCAATGGGTACTGACTATTCTGCTGGGGCTGCTGTTTGCCTTTGGCCTGGGCATGCTGCTGGCGTTGATTGCTCACGCGATTCCGGGCAGCAAGATATTCATCCGCATGATGTTTTTCCCGCTGTATTTCATTTCCGGCGTCCTGATACCCGCAGCCTATCTGCCTCACGCGATGCTGCCCCTGCTATTGCTCAACCCGTTCCTGCACTTGCTGGAACTGATCCGCGCCGAGATCTTCCCTTACTACGTGCCCGTCGATGGCGTCTCTCTTGAGTACGTGGTCGCTGTCACCCTGGTTTTGCTATTCGTATCGCTCGGCACATACCGGGTTCGTCGACTGCATTTGATCTCCACCAAGAACGGCTAACCGCAGGCTTACCGTGTTCGAGCTCAGAAATATCACCAAGTCTTACCTGACCCCCAAAGGGCGTCGCCATGTTTTCCGTGACCTGTCGCTGAAGATCCCCGCCGACAAGAACATCGGCCTGATCGGCCGCAATGGCGCGGGCAAATCGACCCTGGTTCGCCTGCTGGGCGGTGCCGATGTGCCGGACTCCGGCACCATTGCCACCAACAAGAGCATTTCCTGGCCAGTCGGTTTGTCCGGTGGCTTCCAGGGCAGCATGACCGGCCGCGAGAACATCAAGTTCGTCAGCCGCGTCTACGGTGCGGTCGGCGACGCCATGCGTGCAAAGGTTGCCTACGTCGAAGACTTTGCCGAAATCGGCAGTTGGATCGATGAACCCGTCAAGACCTACTCCTCCGGCATGCGTTCGCGCCTGGCGTTCGGCCTGAGCATGGCCTTCGACTTTGACTACTACCTGATCGACGAAGTGATGTCGGTGGGTGATGCCCAGTTCAAGCGCAAATGCGCTGACGTGTTCGAAGAGCGCCTGAAGAAATCCAAAGTGGTGCTGGTTTCCCACAGCATGCCCGAAATCCAAAAGCTCTGTGACGTCGTGCTACTGGTGCGCGACGGCGGTGTCCAGATTTACGACGACGTCGCCGAAGGCATCAAGGCCTACAACACCTGACCACACACCCCCCCTTATATCGCAGCACCGTTCCACTTCAAGGATGCATCACATATGAGCAGTACGGGTAAACTCAAGGGCTGGCGCCTGGCAATTGGCCTGGTGGTTCTGCCACTGGCCTTGGCGGCCATCTATTACGGCATGTTCGCCATCGATCGATATGTCAGCTCCGCCCAGGTGGTGGTCCGCCAGGATGGCGGCAACCAGAGTGCCGCTATGCCCGGACTGGCCACCCTGCTGACCGGTACGAACCCGGCTTCCAGGGAGGAAACTTTGTACCTGCGGGAATACATCGTGTCGATGGACATGATGCTATTGCTGGAAGAACGCTTGCACTGGATCGAGCAATACGCCGCCCAGCGCAACGATATTTTCTTCTGGTTGAACAAAGACGCAGAGCGTGAAGACCTGCTCCAGTACTACCAGCGCATGGTTTCCGCCCACTACGACGAAACCACCGGTCTGCTTCGGGTCGAGGTACAAGCCTTTACCCCCGAACTGTCGGAGCAGATGCTGCGCGCCATCCTTGAAGCCAGCGAACACTTCGTCAACGAAGTCAGCCACAGCATTGCCCGCGAGCAGATGAATTTCGCCACTGGCGAGCTGCAAACGGCGCGCACCAACTACGCCGAACGTAAAACCGAACTGATCGACTTCCAGAATGACAACAAAGTCCTGGATGGCGGCAACACGGCCCAAAGCCGCGCCACCATCATTGCCGACCTCGAAGGCCAGTACACTAAAGAGCAGGCCGTGCTCACCGAAATGCTCTACAAGCTGCTGCCTGACTCGCCGCAGGTTAAACAGCAAAAGCAGAAGGTCAGTGCCATCACCCAGCAACTGGCCAAGGAAAAACGTCTGCTAGTTTCGTCCCCCGACGGCTCCCAGCTGAACGTTGTCGCCTCGCGCTTCCAACAGTTGACCCTAGACGCCGGCATCGCTGAAGAGAGCTATAAAACCGCAGTCGCCGCCCTCGACAATGCCCGTATTGAGGCCAGCAAGAAAATCCGCACCCTGGTCACCGTGGTCAGCCCGAACAGCCCCCAACTGGCCCTGTACCCAGAGCGTCTTTACAACCTGGCAACCATCTTGCTAGCCCTGCTCATGCTGTACGGCATAACCCGCTTCATCCTGGCTTCGATCGAGGATCACCGTGATTAAATCCCTTGTAGTCTCCCACAAGTTCAACCTGACACTGGCAGCATTGACCCTGGCAACCCTGGGTCTGGCCGGATGCGGCGGCACCTTGTCGGGCGCCGGCCCTTACAAGGGCGATATCGAAAGCAAAAACCAGCCGTACAACCTGGTCGAGATCAACGCCAGCACCATAGCGCCGTACATGCGCGGTGCAGTACGCCCGATGCAATCGAGCATCGCCAAGCCCGTCGCCCCCTCGGCGCGGCTGATGGCCGGTGACATTCTCAACGTGCTGATCACCGACAACGCACCTGAAGGCTCGGCGCTGTTCGCCCCGCTGTCCGCTGGTGGTACGCAGCTTAAGACTCGCATCGACGACCAAGGCATGATCTCCCTGCCCTACGTCGGCCGTCAGTTCGTCGCTGGCATGACGCTCAACGAAGTTGAGAACATGATCCGCAAACAGCTCAAAGGCGTGACCACCGACGTGCAGACCCACGTTGAACTGGTCGGTGACCTGTCGGGCTCGGTATTGGTAGCCGGTGCGGTCAAATCCCCTGGCCGCTTCAGCACCCTGCAAGGTCCACTGACGCTGCTGGATGCCGTCAACCAGGCTGGCGGTCCAGTCATGGAGCCCCATCTGGTCAACGTCACGGTGCGTACAGGCAGCCAGGTTCAGCAGTTCAACTATGAGGACGTATTGGCCGGCAACAACATGGTCCTGCGTCCTAACTCGGAAGTAGTGCTGGACCGTGCGCGTCAACGCTTCGTCGCCATGGGCGCGGTTGGCGAACCAGGCCTCAAAGACCTGCCAGCACAGAACACCAGCTTGCTTGATGCACTGGGCAGCGTCGGCGGACTACGAGAAGCCAACGCTAACCCGGAAGGCGTATTCGTGTTCCGCATGGGTGAAGGAACCAACCCGAAACCAACAGTCCTGCGCCTGGACATGCGTGATCCGGCAGCGGTTTTCTACGCCCGCCAGATCATGATCAAACCGGATGACACCATTTACGTGACCAACGCCGCGATTTACGAGTGGCAAAAAGTTATCTCGCCAATCGTACAGACCATGGTGTTGGGCCGCACGGTTGGCGCTTACAAGTAACCTTTGAAATTTGATCAGCGATAGGGAAATTACATGATCCCGGTAATACTTTCTGGTGGCTCAGGCTCCAGGCTCTGGCCGCTTTCGCGTGCCATGCACCCAAAGCAGTTCCTCACACTCAACGGCGACCAGTCGTTGTTCCAGGCGACGTTGTCGCGGTTGGCGGGCATCCAGGATGGACCGCTGACCCCGATCGTTGTGAGTAACGAAGACCACCGTTTCCTGGTGGCTGAACAGTGCCGCGCACTGGGCATCAACCCCCAGGCTATTTTGCTCGAGCCGATCGGTCGTAACACCGCCCCCGCCATTGCTGCAGCGGTCGTGAAGGCCTTGGCTTCGGGCAGGGACGAATTGCTGCTGGTGTTGCCTGCCGACCACGTCTTCGATGATCTTGATGCGCTGCACAAGGCTTTCGAAACAGGCGCCCCCGCAGCGCGTGACGGCCGGATAGTGACGTTCGGGATCGTACCGAACAAAGCCGAAACCGGTTACGGCTACATTCGCGTCGCAGAGAAATCCGACGAAATTCAGGCTGTTCAAGAATTTGTTGAAAAACCGGACCTCGCCACTGCAGAGCAATACCTGGCTGATGGCCGGTATTATTGGAACAGCGGCATGTTCCTGTTCCAGGCATCAAGCATGCTCGCTCAATTGGAAGAACACGCCCCGCAAGTGCTGGATGCCGTGCAGGCGGCGCTGAGAAATGCCAAGGAAGACCTGGACTTCACCCGCCTGGACACCATGGCCTTTGCAACTGCAGAAAACATTTCCATCGACTATGCCGTGATGGAACGATCCAACCAGGTGTCAGTGGTCCCTCTGGACGCCGGGTGGAACGATGTCGGCTCATGGTCGGCAGTCTGGGAAATCGCCGAAAAGGACTCCCAGGGAAATGCATCCCGCGGCGACGTCATGCTCGAAGCCACGCGCAATGCCTATGTTCACGCTGAGCACCGCATGGTGTCCGTACTGGGCCTGGATGACGTCATTGTGGTCGAAACCGCAGACGCTGTGATGGTTGCGGCCAAGGACAAGGCGCAGGACGTAAAACTGCTGGTTGATCGCATTAAACAGAGCGCACGCACTGAAGCGACCAATCACCGTAAGGTGTATCGCCCGTGGGGTGCCTACGACTCCATTGACCATGGTCCGCGCTATCAGGTGAAGCGCATCACTGTTGCACCAGGGCAGAAGCTCTCGGTACAGATGCATCATCACCGCGCAGAACACTGGATTGTCGTGACTGGCACGGCGAAAGTATCGATTGGCGACAAGCAGATACTGCTGACCGAAAATCAGTCGACTTACATCCCAGTAGGCGTCGTCCACGCGCTTGAGAACCCCGGGAAAATCCCTCTGGAAATGATTGAAGTTCAATCAGGCGGATATTTGGGCGAGGACGACATCGTCCGATTTGAAGATAGGTACGGTCGAGTAGACGTAGCCACCGAACCCGCATGAATACCTATCTCCATTTCCTCATTGGTAAACCTAGTCTCATGAAACAAGAAAAGCACATCCTCGTTCTTACTCCTGAAATCCCGTTTCCGGTTTTCAAGGGCAACCAGAGCCGTATCGACCAGACTCTGAAAGTACTTCTCGAAGCGGGACACAAGGTTTCGCTGGCCATCTTGAACTTCAATCAAGAGGATAGAAGCTCGGCCTCCGTTCAAGCGGAAATAAAGAACCACTACCCCACTATCGAGGCAGTGGAAGTAAGAAGGCACCCGAGGTTCAACAAGCAACCTGCCAATCCGATTCTCACAAAATTCCACAAGCTCACCGACAAGGGCCAGGTATCCAACAGAGACTCCTGTCCGGACAGTTACAAAAAACTTGTTCACCAGATGGTTAAGGAAATCAATCCAAGCCATATCCTGGTCAACTACGTAAAGCTTGACCGTGCGATTCCGAGCAGCTATCGCGGGATTAAAATTGTTGACACGCACGACATCCAAACGAGCATCATTAATGCCGCGATAAAAAGCGGGACGTTTAAAAAGCAAATAGACATGAAAAAATTCGAGGCCGAAGAGTTTGGTCTTCTCTCGAAATATGAATATGTCATTTCGATCAACCCGAACGAAACCAGGGAAATCAAGGAAAGGCTGCCAGAACAGAAAATCCTGACGCTTCCTGCATTCAATGATTTCCAACGCAAACACATCCCGGGAAAAGAAATATACGATATTCTTTTCGTCGGATCTGCGTCGCCGTTTAACGCAGAGGGAATCAAAAACTTTATTCGTCACTGCCTGCCAGCCATTCGAAAGGCGATGCCTGGCGTCCGCCTTGCCATTGCTGGCGAAGTGAGCAATATCGCTTCGGTAAAAGCCCTAAAAAACGACAGCATTCTATACTTGGGTCGAGTAGAAAACTTGACCAACACTTACGCCGCCTCAAAAGTTGTTATCTCACCGATCGTGAGCGGCGCAGGCATGAAAGTCAAAAACATTGAAGCCTTCTCTCACGGCATGCCCCTGGTAGCTACCAGCTTCTCGATGGATGGTATTGAGGGCACCGATGGCGTGAACTGTATCATCACAGATGATAACAGCAGCTTTTCGGCAGCTGTACTCAAGCTTTTGACTGACAATGCTCACCGCGCAAAAATCTCTAAGGGTGCTTACTTGCTTGCCAGAAGCATGTACAGCAAAAATACGGCCGCAATAAGCTATAACACAATCATCAACAACGACTTCACCTATCGCCCCGAGTTGATGCCAAGCGAAAATACTCCGGTTTCAATGCCGCAGACCACCGTTCAGCGCCGCACCAAAGCTCTTATTTACAGCTCCGATGCCGACTACCTCATCTCCTACAAGATAGCTCTAGCGGAAAACTTCAAAAAACTTGGTATTTATTCCGAATTCGTAACAATGGACTCGGCGCGTACCAACCGCTTCCTGTCTGAAGGTTATCTGGCGCACGCAACAAGACCTGACCTGGACAAGAAAAAAAGAGCCAGTATCAAAGCTGATCTTCAAACTCAGCTCGACTCAGAGGGAAAAATAAACATTACCCTCAGAGGCGTCAATATTACCGACGACATCAACACATACAAAGAGATGTTCCCTGAGCACTTTGAAGGCAAGAAACTTATCGATGTGGCAGCGCATGCTATTTTGATTCTTGACTCCATTCTGCGCAGAATCGCCAAAACGTCTCCTGACTTCATGGTTGGCTGGAATGGTAATGGACCGCACTTCATTTTCCTTATGAAAGTCGCAGCGAAAATTTCGAACTTGCCTATCTTCCACGTCGAGCGCGGACTGTTACCTGATACGCTTGTATTTGATCCACAGGGGGTAAACTTCAAGAGCTATATTGCCGGAAGTTACTTGCCACTGATCAACGACACCGAACGGGCGACGGCAAGAAAATACATTGAGCAGTTCTCTACTCAAGGCAAGACTATTGTTGGTAAAGACGCGGATAACACTCTATCCCGTGAAAACGTTCTTGAGCGCATCGGCCTGACACCAACGAGCCAGTACATTTTTTTCCCAATGCAGATTGAGGGCGATTCGAACATCATTCTCAATTCGCCCATCTATAAAAAGATGGTTGAGGTTATCGACGATCTAAAACATGTTTCCCGTCGCACCGGCATAAAAATAGTTTGCCGCCCGCACCCTGAGAACACGATAACCCTGTCGGAGTTGCAGGCGCGCTACCCGAGCATTACGTTTGATAATTCGCTGCATCTACACACAATGTTGAAGCATTCTGTCGCGAACGTAATCATTAACTCAACCGTGGGCCTGGAGTCGATATTGCTCAAGAAGCCAACGATTGCGCTTGGCCATAGCGTTTACTCGGGAAAAGGGATCACTCTAGATGCCTTCCATAAAGACCACATTGAAAGGGCCGTGAAAAAAATTATCGACGGCGACATCGACAACGAGACGATTGAACTTCGCACGGACGCACTGGTTCACCAGCTATTCAACGCCAGCCTGATTCGCCTGGACAACATTGAAGCCAACAAAACCGTTATTGAGTCCGCCCTCCTGAAGAATGGCGTAATTATTAACAACGCCATGGCAGAGCCAAAACCGGCTCAACTGGCTTCGCGCTACATGCAATATTATAAAACCTACGTTTCAGCACTGAGCAAAGCGAATAAAATCGAAATTCGTAACACGCTCGAGCCAGAAACTTATCTGTGGCTCAATGGCAACACACGCCCACTGGTGACGGAAGACACCATCTCTGCCCATTTCCAAAATGCATCAAGAGCAGAGATAAAATTCGTTACCGAGATCGACGGAAGGCCGACCAGTGAAGACGGCGCGCTAATAATAACCATCGTCTCGTCCAAAGCCAGTAAAAAACCAAAGACAACTGCTGCGAACGAGTTCTATGTAGATGAGTATTTTTATCCTATAACAGGATAAAAAAAAGGGCGGACTGTCAGCGCAATGACAGCCCGCCCTTTTTCTATATCAGGCTCTTGGAAACTTCACATGAATCCCACCCATCAAATCACGATGAGCAAAAACCATATCTACCATCTTCAGAAAACCATTTAGACCCTGATAATAATATTTGTGTTCAAAATCGAAAGCATTGCCAAAGATCAAACCGACCCCAGGCGTCTTTGAGCACAATTTAAAAAGAGCATCTCTATTTACGATATCCATAGGGTGCTGTCCAAAAACTGCACCAATCACACTATTCCGCGACTTAAACGAAAAATCATTAATATTGTATTTTTGCTCTATCTCATCAATAACATCTTTTAGCTTTGGCCATGCAGTTTCATAGGTAAGCTCTAGACTAACCTGTGGGTTATTAACAACCGCGTTAGCATTAAAAAACAACGCCAGATCGATTGCCGCGAAACCCGCCATAGAAGCGCCACAAAAAACTACATTTTCTGGCTTATAATCCTTGACAACCTCACGAATGACGCTGCGCACATGCATGCCACGATCATTTCTTAAATAGTAAGTGTTATCAGGATCAACCAAGCAGAGCACGTCACCAGGGTAGTCGCGATAATAGCTTTTCACACCCGCATAGACGCCTTTATTCATCAAGGTCGCCAAACCGATCAACAGTTTGTTTTTACCTTTACCCCGATCAATGTAAACAACCTTCTCGCCGTTAATCAGCTTCGAATGGCTGGCAACAATCTCGTCGTACTCCACATCTACTTCCAACTCAGTCGACACCTCGCCCCCTCATCAATACCGCCATTCTGCACATTGATTAACCATATAGGGTTATCGGCAGCACTCTTGTTAAATTTAGGCCAACATTAGCTGAATTTCGCTGTCGAAACGACGGCTTCGCCAACCCAGAAAAGCATGACGAAATACATCAAATCGACGAAAAAATCAACAAATATCTTATTAACGATTGATCAATGGAATTGATACACCCTATCAAATAGACCACATACTCAAAAACAATTAATATTAATTGTTGAATGAATCAACGCGCCACACATTCTCCGAAATGGACTATAGATCTTGAAAATCACCCCAACCATCGAATGCTCCAACAACACCCCTTTCGTCCTGTTCGGCGGCATCAACGTCCTTGAATCCCTGGACCTGGCCCTGACCGCCTGCGCCGAGTACGTGCGTGTCACCGAGAAACTGGGCATTCCTTACGTCTTCAAGGCCAGCTTCGACAAAGCCAACCGCTCGTCCATCCACTCCTATCGTGGCCCAGGCATGGAAGAAGGCCTGCGTATTTTCGAAGCGGTAAAGGCCGAGTTCGGCGTGCCGGTGATTACCGACGTGCACGAAATTGAACAGTGCGCACCTGTCGCCGAAGTGGTCGATGTGCTGCAGCTGCCTGCATTCCTGGCCCGTCAGACCGATCTGGTAGTGGCTCTGGCCAAAACCGGCAAGCCAGTGAACATCAAGAAGCCTCAGTTCCTGAGCCCATCGCAAGTGCAGAACATCGTGCACAAGTTCAAGGAAGCCGGAAACGACCAGTTGATCCTGTGCGATCGCGGCACATGCCTGGGTTACGACAACCTGGTAGTAGACATGCTGGGTTTCGGCGTGATGAAGCGCACCTGCGCGAATCTGCCGATCATTTTCGACGTAACCCACGCCCTGCAACAGCGTGATCCGTCGGGCGCTGCATCGGGCGGTCGCCGTGAGCAGGTCGTTGAACTGGCCCGTGCCGGTATGGGCGTTGGCCTGGCTGGCCTGTTCCTGGAAGCTCACCCGAACCCGGATCAAGCCAAGTGCGACGGCCCAAGCGCCCTGCCGTTGGATCAACTGGAGCCGTTCCTGGCGCAGATCAAGGCACTGGATGACCTGGTCAAGTCGTTCCCACCTCTGAACATTGCTTGAAGCCAAATCTGTTGAAACAAGGATTGTGAACATGGCAAGTACAGAACAACGGGTCGCGATTGTCATTCCGGCCCGCTACGGCTCGACTCGCCTGCCGGGCAAGCCGCTGGCTGATATTGCCGGCAAGCCGATGGTGCAACACGTTTATGAACGCGCCCTGCAAGTTGCCAATGCCCATGTGGTGGTGATCGCCACTGACGACGAGCGCGTTGCAAAAGCAGTGCGGGCGTTCGGTGGTGAGTGCGTCATGACCTCGCCAGATCACCCCTCCGGCACCGACCGGCTGGCCGAAGTCATGGCGCAGATCGACGCCGACATTTACATCAATCTGCAGGGTGATGAGCCACTGGTGCGTCCGGCGGACATCGAAGCGCTGGCTGCGGGCATGCTCGCTGATGCGAGCGTAAAGGTCGGCACTTTGTGCCACCCGATCGAAGCGCACGAAGCCGGCAACCCCAACACCGTGAAAGTGGTGCTGGCCAATAACGGTAACGCGCTGTACTTCAGCCGTTCGCCGATCCCCTACCCTCGGGATGGCGAAGTCGCTCACTACCTCAAGCATGTCGGTGTCTACGGTTATCGTCGCGATGTACTCGCCGACTACAGCAGCCTGCCACAGCCGATGCTGGAGCACGCGGAGAAACTCGAGCAACTGAGGCTGATGGCCGCGGGTTACTGCATTCGGGCCTACCAGGTCGCGCCGACCGGCCCAGGCGTGGACACCCAAGAATGCCTGGAGCAGGTGCGGGCGCTGATGAGCGGCCAGGCACCTGTCCCTCGGCCGACCCTTAACGACATTCGTCTGGTGATCACCGATGTGGATGGCGTGCTCACCGACGGCGGCATCTATTACGACGCCACGGGTGAATGCCTGAAGCGTTTCCATGTGCGTGATGGCATGGGCATGCGGTTGCTGGAAGAAAACGGTGTGCGGGTGGCGGTGTTGTCGGGGCGTGATTCGGCAACGCTGCGCAAGCGCGTGGCTGACCTGGGCATTACCCTCTGCCAGTTCGGCGTGAAGGACAAGCAGGCAGCCTGCAACCAGTTGATGGCGGAAGCCGGTGTCAGCGCTGAGCAAACGGCGTGCATTGGTGACGACTGCATCGACCTGCCGGCTTTCGCGGCGTGCGCCTTGTCGTTTGCAGTGGCGGATGCACCAGTGTATGTGAAAGCTGCTGCCACCCACGTATTGGATGCAGCGGGCGGTACCGGTGCGTTCCGTGAAGTGGCGGACAGTATTCTGTTTGCTCAGGGCAAGGATGCGGTACTGGGCACTGCGGCGGGTTATGCGCAGGTGATGGCGAAGATGGCGCAGTAAGCCGACGAGTCATTCTTGGAATAGAAATACGGGGCCGATGTTGGGCCCCGTTTTCGTTTATGCACATCGACATTTGGACTACGCGGAGCGCAGCGCTTTCACGCCTGGTGGGTGCACACCTGATATCGACGGCGCCCTTTCGGGCGCTTTCGCTGGCAAGCCAGCTCCTACAGGGATCGTGTGTATCAGTCGAAGATTTCGACGACGCCTACGACAGCGTTTTCGCTGTTGGTGACGGCCAGGGCACGGATCTTGTTGTCGAGCATGTAGGCTTCGGCTTCCGACAGCTGCGAATCATCCTTGATGGTGTGCGGGTTGGCGGTCATGAAGTGGGCGACGGTAGTGTGGATAACGCCTTCGTTTTCCAGCAACGCGCGACGTAGGTCACCGTCAGTGACGATACCGACCAGGACGCCCTCCTCCATCACCACGGTCAGGCCCATGCGGCTTTGAGTCATCACCAGCAGGCAGTCGTGGAAGCTGGTGGCCGGGGTGACGATGGGTGCCGGCGAGTGCATGACGTCGCTGACGCGGGTCAGCAGCTTGCGGCCCAGGCTGCCACCGGGGTGGTAGCGAGCGAAGTCCATCGGCTTGAATTGAATGGCTTCGATCAAGGCCACCGCCAGGGCATCACCCATGGCCATGGTCGCCAAGGTGGAAGTAGTCGGTGCCAGGTTGTTTGGGCACACTTCTCGCTCGACGGAGATGTCCAGCCAGATATCCGCGTGCTTGGCCAGAGTCGACTTTCCGTTGCCGGTCATGGCGATGATTTTGTTGCCGAAGGATCTCAGGCTCGGAATCAGCTTGATCAGCTCCTCGGTCTCGCCGCTGTAACTGATCAGGATCAGTACGTCGATCGGCTTGAGCATGCCCAGGTCGCCGTGGAAGGCTTCAGCCGGGTGCAGGAAGAAACTCGGGGTGCCGGTGGAGGCGAAGGTCGCGACCATCTTTTGCCCGATCAGGCCGGATTTGCCCATGCCGCACACGACGGTGCGACCTTTGCAACCAAGGATCAGTTCGACTGCACGCTGGAATTCGCCATCCAGGCGCTCCGCCAGCTGACTGATGGCTTGCGCCTGGGCGCAGAGGGCTTCTTTGGCAATTGGAAGGTGATTCATGAGAAATCCTATCGTTCCTTGATTTTGAAGGCGCGTATGGTAACGGCTCAACACCGGTCAGGGAACGTCAATAGCCTTCCGTCTGTAGGAAATTTCCCAAGAACAGCTCATTACGCGCCAGGTAATTGGCAAACAATGGGCGGAATCCGTACTATCGCGCCCCTTCTAGTCAACTGTTACGGGAAGTGGGCAAGGATCGCGCCGCCTTCACGGGTGTGTCAGGCAAAAAATGGAAGATTGCTTACAGTTGGAACGCATGGGTATCGAATCGAACATCACTACACTCGTCAGAAGCAGGAATGTCTACTGGTTGAGCCGCTCCACGCTGGAAAAACGGTTGAGCTTTTTCCTGCCTTTTTATCGTGTGGGTGGCTTTAGCATCGTCACCACCGACCTGGCGTCCAATGCCTCGTTCGTCAGTTACGTGCGCCATCACCGACTGACGGATCTCGATACCGGAGCCACGGTTGATGTGATCGAAAAGTCGATTCGCAAAATTCTCTTTATCCCCAGCCTCGAGTCACGCTTCTATCGGGAGCGCAACGTGCTATGGGGAAGCGTTCATTTCAAGCATCCCATTTGCCTGGGCGTCATTGAGACGCCGTGGGAAAGCCTGATTTTTACCAGTTACGTGCAAGGGCGTCCGCCACGCCTGGCAGCTATCGCCAAGATCATGGCACCGGGCATTGCCGAGATCGAGAATCTGTCCAGCCGTTATCTGGGGTTCTCGGCCTGGTGGCAGGCTCCCAAGTTCTGGACCATGGATTTTTTTCGGCCTTGGTATCTAGTGCGGCCGCGCTTCAATTTCGAGCGCTATTTGCACTCCCTTGACGAACTGGCTCGGGACGATCAGCGTTTTGCCGACCTGCCAAATCGGCTCCGCGCGTTGCGGCCGATCTTGCGTCGCGAGGCCAAGGGGGCAAAAAACAGTCAGCGCTGTTTTTGCCATATGGATTACTTGCGCAAGAATTTCTTCCAGTCGCCCCAGGGTCTGCAGATGATCGACTGGAGCGAGTTCAAGATCGGGCGTGTCGGCTTTGACGGTGGTTCCTATGTGAGTGCGGTATTTCGGCGCAGCGACATGGAACGCTTCATGACCGTTCGCGCCGAGTTCCTCGCTACCTATGTCGAGGTGCTGGACTCGCGGTTCGACCGGCAACAGGCGCTGCGCAACCTGGATTACTTGTTCCTGCAAAACTCCCTCTGGTATTTCCTGCGGCCTACGACCATTGCTGACTATAAGCGGCGGGGCAAGATGGATCTGTTGCATGCGAAATACGAGTATTTGCTGGCGCTTCCATTTTCTGGCCGTTAGGCGAGTCAATACGGTCGTTGAAGTGAGGACGCCTTCGCTGGCAAGCCAGCTCCTACAAGGATGCGTAAGGCGTTGGCTTTGTTTATTTGCGGTTGTCAATCGCACTGTGAGAGCCACGGATGCCGCTCATCGGGCCGTTGGGTGGACGACCTGCTGGCATTTAATCAAATCTCGATTTATGTGAAAAAGTCGCCAGATTCTTCGTACTTTTGTGAATGGCTACCCTCCATTTGTATTATCATTCGAGTCAAATTTCATTGAGCATCTCCTGCAGGCACACGCACTGATGCATGCCTGACTATGAGTGCGCCCGTTACGGATATCCGCTGTTTTTTATGGACAATGCCGCTCCACCGCGTCGCTTTTTGCTGATTCTGTCTAAAGGTGCGCAACAGATCCCTACCCTCCCCGCCTTGCTGCCCGAGTATCGGCTGCTGTGTGGAACGGTGGGCGACATTGCCCAGGCTGATGAGGTATTGGCGTGGGGACGCAAACCCAGCGCGCTACGTGCAAAGGCGGCTGCCGATGCTGCCGGGTTGCCGCTGATCACGGTCGAAGACGGTTTTTTGCGCTCGGTGGGCCTGGGGGCTGAAGACCCGCCGCTGTCGCTGATCGTCGACCCGCTGGGCATCTATTACGATGCCAGCAGCCCTTCTCGCCTCGAACAACTGATTCCCCTGCCGCTGACCCAGGCACAGGTGCTGCGTGCCCGTGCCTTGCAGGCGAGCTGGTGCGAAGAGCGTGTGTCGAAATACAACGGCGCGCGGATCGATCGTTGTGTGTTGCCGCAGCCCTGCGTGCTGGTGGCCGATCAGACCCGTGGCGATGCCTCGTTGCAAGGCGCCACTGCTGCCGATTTCCAACGCATGCTCGACGCCGCGCTGACCCGCCATCCGCAGAGTACGGTGGTGGTCAAGGTGCACCCGGACGTGGTGGCCGGGCGCAAGCAGGGGCACTTCGACCTGGCGGCGTTGCGCAAACATTCTCGGGTGCAGGTGATCAGTGACAACGTGCACCCAGCCGAGCTGCTCTCTGCTGTCCAGGCGGTGTATGTGATGACCTCGCAATTGGGCTTCGACGCCCTGTTGTGGAACGTGCCGGTGCACACTTTTGGCATGCCGTTCTATGCCGGCTGGGGTTTGACCCTTGATGCGCTGCCCGCGCCTGAGCGACGCCGGCCGGTCAGTCTTGAGCAATTGCTGCATGCCGCGCTGGTGGAATACCCGCGTTATGTCGACCCGGAGACGGGGACGCCGTGCCAGGTCGAGACTGTGTTGGAGTGGCTGGGGCTGCAGCGAAGAATGCGCAGTCGATTGCCCCATGCCTTGCAAATGGTCGGCTTCAGCAAGTGGAAACAACCCTTGGTGCTCGACTTTTTCAATGGGTCGTCCATTCGGTTTCTCGGGCGTTTCTCCCGTCGTCGCGTGGCCGCTCCGGTCATCACATGGGGTTGCCAGCACGACACGCCCCTGTACGCAAAAGCGGGTAGCCACCTCGGCCGCGTCGAAGACGGCTTCCTGCGCTCCGTCGGCCTGGGCGCAAAAAAAACCCGCCCGTTGTCCTGGGTCTTCGACGACCTGGGCATCTACTACGACGCCACCCGCCCCTCCCGCCTGGAACACATCTTGCAAAACGAGCCCTGTGCACCGGGCTTGTTGCAGCGGGCGGCGGCCTTGCGCGAAGCGATCTGCAAGGCCGGCGTGACCAAGTACAACCTGCCCGGCACCCCGTGGAAACGCCCCGCCGGGGTCGAACGGGTGATTCTGGTGCCGGGCCAGGTAGAGTCCGACGCGTCGATTCGTTATGGCGCGCACCGGATCCGCCGCAATCTGGATTTGCTCAAGGCGGTGCGCGAGCGTCATCCGATGGCGTGGCTGTTGTACAAGCCGCACCCCGAAGTACTGGCCGGCACTCGCGAGGCCGGCGTAGATGAAGAACGCACCAGCGACTGGTGCAACCAGGTGGTGGGCGATGTGCCTTTCCACTCACTGTTGTCCGAGGTCGACGAGGTGCATGTGCTGACTTCGCAATCGGGATTCGAAGCTTTGTTGCGCGGCGTGCCGGTGACCACTTATGGCCAGCCGTTCTATGCCGGTTGGGGGTTGACCGTGGATCGCGACCTGAGCCCGGACGTCCAGGCGCGCCGCACGCGGCGCCTGAGCCTGGATGAGCTGGTGGCCGCGACCCTGATCCGCTACCCGACTTATGTCAGCCGCATCACCCGAAAATTTACGACTCCTGAACGAACGCTTATCGAGATCCAGAACTGGGATGAAGTACCAACGCAAGGAAGAACTCCAACATGGCGAGAGATGATTCAGCGTTTGCTCCTTACGGTTTTGAAACCACGCCTTCGCAAATCCTAGTTCCCCTGCAGCGCTCCCCACGCCCGGTACGGGTGAAGCCGCGTAACTCGTTCCTGTTCCTGCAGGGCGTCAGTTCGCCGTTTTTTTCGCGCCTGGCCCAAGCCCTGCGCAACGAAGGTCAACGGGTCAAGTCCGTCAGCTTCAACATGGGCGATACCCTGTATGGCACCGGTGCGCGCGTATTTTATTCGGCGCGCCCCGAGCAGTTGGCGGATTTCTACAGCCACTGCTTCAAGGCAGAGCACATCACCGACGTGGTGTTGTTCGGCGATTGCCGTCCGGTGCATCAACCGGCGGTGGAGCTGGCCAGGTCGCTGGGCATTCGCGTGCACGTGTTCGAGGAAGGTTACTTTCGCCCCTACTGGATCACGCTTGAGCGCAATGGCGTGAACAATCACTCGCTGCTGCCCCGGGATCCGGAGTGGTATCGGGAGGTGGGCAAGTACATCCCGCGTTACCACAACGGCAATGCATTTCGCCTGTCCTTTGCCTCCCGGGCCCTGCACGACGTGATGTATCACGTCGGCGGCGCGCTGAACAAAGTGGTGTTCCCCCATTACAAGACCCACGCGCCGTTCAACGCGGCGGTGGAATATGCGGGCTACGTTCGCCAGGGCATTCGCCTGATGAGTGCCAAGGGCCGCGACTCCGAGGTGATCAGTGAGGTGGCGCGCAATCGCCACCGCACCTTCCTGTTGCCCCTGCAACTGGACAGCGATGCGCAGATCCGCGACCACTCGCCGTTCCGGCACATGAAGGATGTGCTCAAGCACGTGATGGGTTCGTTCGCCCGCCATGCCGGCAGCGATGCGCGACTGGTGGTGAAGAACCATCCGCTGACCCCCGGTATCGTCAATTACCAGCGCATCACCCGGCGCATTGCCCACAAGCTGGGCATCGCCGACCGCGTGGACTTCATCGAAAGCGGGCACATGCCGACGTTGCTGTCCCACGTCGCCGGCGTGGTCACGGTCAACAGCACCGTGGGCGGCTCGTCGCTGATGCACAACGTGCCGACCATCGCCCTCAGCGACCCGATCTACAACCTCAAGGGGCTGACCCACCAGGGCGGCCTCGACGAATTCTGGAACCACCCGGAACCACCTGACTCCACGCTTTTTCAACGCTTTCGCAGCACGGTGATTCACACCACGCAGGTCAACGGCGGTTTCTATACCCGCTGTGGTATCGACATGGCGGTGAACAACTCCCTGGAAGTGTTGATGGCCAAAACCTCGAAAATCGAACAGTACCTATGACGCTGCACAAGTCTCCACGCTGCATTCTCATCACCGGTGCCACAGGCGGCATCGGCGGTGCCCTGGCGCCGGCCTATGCGGCGCCGGGAGTGACCCTGATCCTGCAAGGCCGGCGCCTGGACCGCCTGGAAGAAATGGCCGCGCAATGCCGCGCCCTCGGTGCCCGGGTGTTGCTGCAACCGCTCGACGTGCAGGACCTGGAGGCCTTGCGGCGCTGGATCGGCGAGATCAGCGTGAGCGAGGCACCGGACCTGATCATCGTCGGCGCCGGGGTCAACACCTCCACCGGCGATAATGGCGAGGGCGAAATCTGGGAGTTGTCCCAGGCGCTGATCGAAATCAACGTGCTGGCGGCATTGGCCACGGTGCAGGCGGCGCTGCCGTTCATGCGTGCGCGCAAGTCCGGGCAGATCGCCCTGTTCAGTTCGCTGGCGGGCTGGCGCGGGCTGCCGGCCACCCCGAGCTACAGCGCCAGTAAGGCAGCGATCAAGGCCTACGGCGAAGCCATGCGCGACCTGGTGGCGGCGGACGGGGTGAAGATCAACGTGATCATGCCCGGCTACGTCGAATCGAAAATGTGCTTTGAAATGCCCGGGCCAAAACCCTTGCTCTGGGTCCCGGAGAAAGCCGCGCAAAGGATTCAGCGCGGCCTGGCGGCGAACCAGGCGCGGATCAGTTTTCCGTTCCCGCTGAACCTTGGATGCTGGGCCCTGGGGGTTATCCCGCCACGGCTGTCGTCGATCATTTTGCGGTGGCTGGATTACGGTGCCTGATGTGTTGAGTAGTGCGTTTGGTCTGGTGGTGGTGTTCGGGTTCGTCCTGTCGTGCGCCTTCGAAAAACTCCTGGTGCCCTGCCCCGGCTGGCGTCGCCCGTTGCGCGCCTGGCTGTTGCATGCCGGCGCCTGGGCGTTCGCCGTCGGCTTGCTGTACCTGATCACCGGCCGTGCCTGGTTCAGCGCGGTGAACGTGCTGGCCCTGTGGCTGTTGATCGTGCTGGTGAGCAACGCCAAATACCATTCGCTGCGCGAACCCTTCGTCTGCGCCGACTTCGAATACTTCAGCGATGCAGTGCGCTATCCGCGCCTGTACCTGCCGTTCTTTGGCATCGGCAAGGCCATTGGACTGGCCTTGCTGTTTGTCGCCTACCTGGCCTGCGGGCTGTATTTCGAACCGGTTGGCGCCAACGCCCGCGCCGTGGCGACGGGCACCTTGCTGGTTGGGTTGGCACTGCTCTGGCTGGGCGGATTGAAGCCGTTGCAACCGACCTTCGACGCCGCGCTTGACCTGGGTCGCTGGGGCCTGGCGGGCAGTTTGTGGACGTACTTTTTTGCCGCCCGGCGTCCCGTGGCGCTGGCGTCATTGAACTCGCCGTTTCTTGGCGAGGAGGCACTCCCCATGGCCGATGCCACCCTGGCGGACCTGGTGTCGGTACAGAGCGAATCGTTTTTCGATGCGCGCCGACTGTGGCCCGGCATTCGTGGGCAGGTGCTCAGCCAGTTCGACACCTTGCGCGATGAAGCGCTGGCCCAGGGCCGGTTGCAAGTGGCTGCCTGGGGGGCGAATACGGTGCGTACCGAGTTTGCCTTCCTGACCGGGATCAAGGTCGACCAGCTCGGTGTCCACCGTTTCAACCCTTATCGCCATCTGGCGCGCCAGGGCGTTGCCAGTATCGCCCTGGAACTCAAAAGCCGAGGCTACCGCACGGTGTGCGTGCATCCTTATGTGGGCAGTTTCTACGGTCGAGACAAGGTGTTGCCGGCGCTGGGCTTCGACGAATTCATCGATGTGCGCAGCTTCACAGAGCAGCAGAAGGCCGGGCCGTTTATCGGTGACTGCGCGGTGGCCGACAAGATCAGCGAACTGCTCGATGCCCCGGGTCGCACGCAGCCGTTGTACATCCATGCCATCACCATGGAGAACCATGGGCCGTTGCACTTGGAAAGCGTCGCGGCAGCCGATCTCGGACAATGGTTCGACCGTCCCCTGCCTGAAGACCTGCGCGACCTCGCCCCGTATGTGCGCCACCTGAGCAACGCCGACCGCATGCTCGGCCAGTTGCGCGAGCACTTGTTGGCGCGCGGCACCCCGACCGGGCTGTGTTTCTTCGGTGACCATGTGCCGATCCTGCCCGACGTCTATGGCGCCCTGGGTGAGCCGGATGGCGATACCGAGTACTTCATCTGGTCCAATACCGCACGTAACGGAAGTGCCCCTGCGGACCTGGGTGTCGAGCACCTGGCCAAGGCGTTCATCGACCACCTGGCGGCGGCGCGCGATGCAGCGTGAGCCCGTGCAAATCCTCCTTGCCTCCAGTACCTCGGAGCACACGCCTGCGATTGCACGCTGGATCACCTCGGGGCGCGGCTCGCTGGCGTTCATCCTCGGCGACGAAGATTGCCGTTTCCGCCTATTGGCGGACGGGATCAATTGGGACCGGGTAGTGCTTGCCTATCGCAGTGATGGCGCCGTCGGTTATGCGACGTTCAAACACCATCGACGCGGGCCGTTTTCACCTGGGTTGCGGCCCTTCGTGCGTGAGTTCGGCCGGTTGGGCGGCACGCTGCGCTACGGGCTGTTCATGATCAGCGAGTGCCGCGAGTGGTCCTACGGGTTTTACCTGTACGGCTTGCGCGTGCACAAAGTCGCCCGCCGCCAGGGCGTCGCCAGCACCTTGTTGCAGGCGGTGTTCAAGCAGGCGCTGGGCAGCGGCCATGAAAAAATCGAGCTGGAAGTGCAGGCGAAAAACCTCGCCGCCCGGGCGTTTTATGTCCACCACGGCTTTGTGTCGATACGTACCAAGAGCTGGCTCAGCCGCCTGATGCCGATCCCCACGGTCATCAATCTGCGCCGCAGGTTGTCGTCCCGCCCATGAGTGCCCACGAAATGCATCGACCCGTCGCCCTTGAGTCCCTGGTGGAAGGCCCCGGCTGGGTGGGCATCATGTCGCAGTGGGTGATGTGGAAGGTCTTTCACCTTAGCGAATTCCTGGACCCTGAAGGGACGCCGCAGTGGCTGTGGCGACGCGGTCAACAGCGGCCGGCGGGATTGAAGGCGATTTCCGGGATCGGCTACAAAAGCTCGTCCGACCATGCCCGGGTGTTGTGCAAGCGCTGGGGTATTCCCTATGTGGCGCTGGAGGACGGCTTCTTGCGTTCTTCGTCGCTGGGGGTGGAAGGCGATACGCCGATGTCGATGGTGGTCGATCCGATCGGTATTCACTACCTGGCCGATCGGCCTTCGTTGCTGGAAAACATTCTGCAGGCGCCTCACAGCCTGAGCGCAGAGGATCTGGCCACCGCACAGGAGTTGATTGCGCTGATGCGCAGCAGTGGCATCGGCAAGTACAACAATGCGCCGGACCTGGGCGATGACGATCCGCTGGGTCGGGATCGGCCGTTGGTGCTGGTGGTGGATCAGACCTTCGGCGATTTTTCGATTCCCGGTGGCGGGCTGTGTGAAGCGGACTTTATTCGAATGCTCGATGCGGCCCTGGCGGAAAATCCCGAGGCGGATGTGCGGGTGCGGATTCACCCGGATTGCGTCAGCGGCCATAAGAAGAGCTGCCTGCTCGATGCCGCGCTCGAGCGCGGCCTGGTGCTGGAGAGTCGTCATGTGTCCTGGGCCTCCCTGGCGCGCCGGGCCCAGCGGGTGTATGTCGGCACCAGCCAGGCTGGGCTTGAGGCGTTAATCCAGGGCATCCCGGTGACCTGTTTTGGCCTGCCGTTCTATGCCGGTTGGGGTTTGACCGATGACCGCCTGGCCCTCCCCCGCCGCCAGGCACGCCCGACCCTGGAGCAATTGGTGGCAGCGGCGTATATCCGCTATTGCCGTTATGTCGACCCTTTGACCGACCAGCGCTGCGACGTCATGACTGTGGCCCGGCAATTGGCTCGGCAGAAGCAGCAGGACAGTCAGTTTGCCGGGAGCGTGACGGTGGTTGGCGTGCCTCGGCGTGAGCGGTTGGCGATGCGCAGGTTGCTGAATAGCCGCTGGGGGGTGTTGACGTTTGCTCGCGATAACGCCGAGTTGCTCCCGGCGGTGGCTCGTGAAACGGGCAAGTTGTTGGTGTGGCATGCGTGCCAGTCTGGCGACCTACAAGTTCGTGCAGAGGCCCATGGCGTGCCGCTGTGGCGTATCCGCCCGGATGCGTTGGAGTTGCCGTGTGGCGAAGAACAACCTCTGGCACAGATCCGTGGATTGCCTTGCAGCCCGCAACAGGCTCAAGCTCACAACGCCCGCCCGAAAACCAGCCTGCTCGAGGGCTGTGCACGGTATCGACAGGTTCGTCGGTACCTCAAGGGTATGCTCTGACGATTGTCGGCTGTCTTGATTCTTGTATCGGGCTTGAGGGCCTCTTCGCTGGCAAGCCAGCTCCTACAAAAAAATCGTGGCATTGCCCGGGACCTGTAGGAGCCGGCTTGCCGGCGAAGGCGGTCTTGAATTTTGTATTTGGCTTGAGGGCCCCTTCGCTGGCAAGCCAGCTCCTACAAAAAAATCGTGGCAATTCCCGGGACCTGTAGGAGCCGGCTTGCCGGCGAAGGCGGTTTTGAATTTTGTGTTGGGCTGGCGGGCCTCTTCGCTGGCAAGCCAGCTCCTACAAAAAAACATCGAGGTAATTCGCAGAAACTGTAGGAGCCGGCTTGCCGGCGAAGGCGGTCTTGAATTTTGTATCGGGCTTGAGGGCCTCTTCGCTGGCAAGCCAGCTCCTACAAAAACATCGTGGCATCTGGCTTAGTCATATCCGGAACCAAACCTTTTCAATGTTAAATTTCCTGCGCACTAGCCTTACCTTTTTCGACTGATCAAGGAGGGCAAGGGATTGTCCATTCGATCACATGCCAACCATCTGCGCTCCGGGCGCTACTCGCAGTCCGGACAGATATACCTGCTCACCGCCGTTACCCGCCTGCGCGAACCGCTCTTCAGCGATTGGCGTGTCGGACGGTTGGTGGTCGAGCAATTTCGTCAGGCCCAGACAGAGGAGCAGGCCAATTCCCTGGCCTGGGTGGTGATGCCTGACCATTTTCACTGGCTGATCGAGCTCCAGAACAACACGCTGGCTGGCTTGATGAGGGCGACCAAATCCCGTTGCGCGAGGGCCGTGAATGCCCGCTTAGGTCGGTCGGGGCAGATGTGGCAGAAAGGTTTCCATGACCGGGCGATTCGTCGCGAAGAGGATTTACGGGCCGTGGCGCGTTACATCATTGCCAATCCATTGCGGGCTGGCCTGGTCAGGCGGGTACACGATTATCCATTGTGGGACGCCATTTGGTTGTAGGAGCCGGCTTGCCGGCGAAGGCGGTCTTGAATTTTGTGTTGGGCTGGCGGGACCCTTCGCTGGCAAGCCAGCTCCTACAAAAAACATCGTGGCATTGCACGGGACTTGTAGGAGCCGGCTTGCCGGCGAAGGCGGTCTTGAATTTTGTATTTGGCTTGAGGGCCCCTTCGCTGGCAAGCCAGCTCCTACAAAAAAATCGTGGCAATGCCCGGGATTTGAACTGCCCCCCAAAAGTTGGACACCGATCCTGACTTTTGGGGTGTTCCAATGGGCAAGTATTCCGTTCAGTTCAAAATCACAGCTGCTGAGGCCTACATCCACGGCGACGATGGGTTTCGAAAAATCGCCAATCGCTACTCAATTGATTGCAGTCTCCTGCGTCGTTGGGTTGCCGCTTTCCAAGCCCGAGGCAGCGCGGGTCTGCAAGCGAATGGTCACCACTACAGTGCGGCGTTCAAGCTTTCGGTCGTTGAATGTATGCACAAAGAACGACTTTCCTGTCGCGAGGCCGCCACCCGTTTTGGGCTCGGTCAGTCTTCGCAGGTGGGCATTTGGGAGCGCCAGTATTACAGTGGCGGTCTTGATGTACCCAAGAGAAAAAAGACTGTCTCCATGCCAAAAAAATCGCCCGTCCCCCCTCAATCCCCGCTCGTAGATGATGATTTGAAAAGTCGGGAACAACTCAAGGCCGAGCTTGAATATCTGCGCATGGAGAACGCCTATCTAAAAAAGCTCGAGGAAATAAGGGAGGCTCCGAACAGGAGCCATCCCCCCAAGAAAAAACGCTCACCGTGATGGCGCTGCGCTCGAGGTTTCCTTTGGACGGCCTGCTCAGGCTGGCCAATCTCGCGCGCAGTACCTTCTACTATCAGGTCGGCGCGCTTCAGAAGCCTGACAAGCATGCAGACCTGAAAGCCACCATCCAGAGCCTCTACCATGAGCATGAGGGGCGTTTCGGCTATCGACGTATTACCCTGGCGATCCGCAAAAAAGAGCCGGTCAACGAAAAAAGGGTTCAGCGTTTGATGGACGACATGAACCTCAAATCGCTGGTGCGTCCAAAAAGATATCGGTCTTACAAAGGTCTGGTCGGCAAAATAGCGCCGAATTTGCTGGAGCGTAACTTTCTCGCGCAACGGCCCAATCAGAAGTGGGTGACCGATGTTACGGAGTTCAAAGTCGGGCTGAAGAAGCTCTATTTGTCGCCCATCATGGATCTGTACAACGGCGAGATCCTGGCCTACCAGATCGCTACGCGACCGAGTTTTGCCTTGGTAACCGAGATGCTGGATAAGGCTATTGAACAGCTGCAAGGCCCGGTGAATCTGGTGCTCCACTCCGATCAAGGTTGGCAATACCAACAACCGCGATACCAGCGCGCGCTGAAGGATCGAGGCATAAAGCAAAGCATGTCGAGAAAAGGGAACTGTTTGGACAATGCGGTGATCGAGAGTTTTTTCGGAACACTGAAGTCCGAGTTTTTCCACCTCAAGCGTTTTGAAAGTGTAGAAGAGCTCCAAACAGGCCTGGACAAGTACATCCATTACTACAACCATGACCGAATCAAGGCAAAACTTGGCGGACTGAGTCCTGTGGAATACAGAACCCGATCCGTTGGCTAGCGACAAAGACCGTCCAACATTTGGGGGTCAGTTCAGGTTTGTTGGGTGTGAATGTTGAACTCCCGATCCTGGGGCTGACTCCTAATTCACAACACACTGCACATGACCCAGTTGTGGCGATGACCCACCAACAAGCCGGCGCGATATTCCAAACCGATCTTCCAGCCCGCCTGGACCGCTTGCCGTGGGGCCGCTTTCACACCCTGCTGGTGGTCGCGCTGGGCATCACCTGGTTGCTCGACGGCCTGGAAGTGACCCTGGCCGGCTCGGTGTCCGGCGCGCTGAAAAACAGCCCCGACCTGCGCATGAGCAACTTCGATATTGGCCTGGCCGGTGGCATCTATATCGCCGGCGCCGTGGTCGGTGCCTTGCTGTTCGGCTGGCTGACCGATCGCCTCGGGCGGCGCAAGCTGTTCTTCATGACGTTATGGCTGTATGTCGGCGCCACGGCGGCCACGGCGTTTTCCTTCAATCTGGAAAGCTTCCTGCTGTTGCGCTTCCTCACCGGCATGGGGATTGGCGGCGAATACACGGCAATCAATTCGACGATCCAGGAATTCACCCCGGCACGCTATCGCGGCTGGGTCGACCTGACCATCAATGGCACCTTCTGGTTAGGCGCAGCCCTGGGCGCCGGCGGGGCCATTGTCCTGCTCGACCCGCAGGTGGTCGGCGGCGACCTGGGTTGGCGCCTGTGCTTCGGCATCGGTGCCGCGCTGGGCCTGGTGATCCTGGTGATGCGCCTGTGGCTGCCGGAAAGCCCGCGCTGGCTGCTGATCCATGGTCGGCACGATGAGGCGCGACAGATCGTCGAAGGCATCGAAGCGCGTCTGCGCGAAGAAGGCCATGAACTGCCGGCCGTGACCGCCCAACCCCTGCGCCTGCACGCGCGGGACCATACGCCGCTGGCGGAGATCTTCCATACCCTGTTCGTCAGCTTCAGGCGCAGGGCGCTGGTGGGGATGACCCTGATGGCTGCGCAGGCGTTCTTCTACAACGCGATCTTCTTCACCTATGCGCTGGTACTGACCGATTTTTACCAGGTGCCCGCCGAGCAGGTCGGCTGGTACGTATTGCCCCTGGCACTGGGCAATTTCTGCGGGCCGCTGCTGTTGGGGCGCCTGTTCGACGTGATCGGCCGACGGGTGATGATCAGCTTCACCTACGCGACGTCCGGGATCCTGCTGGCGCTCAGTGGTTATGCCTTCGAGCAGGGCTGGCTGGATGTCACCCAGCAAGCCGCGGCATGGATGGTGATCTTCTTTTTCGCCTCGGCAGCGGCCAGTTCGGCCTACCTGACCGTGGCAGAAACCTTCCCCCTGGAAATCCGCGCCTTGGCCATCGCCGTTTTCTACGCCTTTGGCACTGGCCTGGGCGGCATCATCGGGCCGATGCTGTTTGGCCAACTGATCCAGACCCAGCAACGCGGCAGTCTGTTGATCGGTTACCTGATCGGCGCGGCGTTGATGTGTGTGGCGGCGCTGGTGCAAGGGGTTTGGGGCGTGGCGGCGGAGCGGCGGGCGTTGGAGCAGGTGGCCCGGCCGTTGTCCCAGGCTGCGGACCCATGAACAGAATCAAAGCCCACCGCCGAAGCGATACTGCCAGATCATGCCAACAGCATCGAATTCGCTGCCGGTGCGGGTATATCCGCCATTACTTGCATTGAGCTTGATCGAATGGTTGCGGTTCAACGGCAGCGTGAGGGTGCACCCGTAGCGGGAGTTTTCCTGATAATCGTGGTTACTGACCCCATCAACCGAGCTTTTACCACCTTCGAACCAGGTCGCATCCAGCGAAGCCCAGACACCGTTGTCAAATGCATAGATAAGATGCCCCTGTACCTGGTAAATCGGGTCCTGGGACAGTACGCGGTCGCCGAGTAATTGGTCATTGTCGGTGAAAAACGTGCCCGCGCCCGACAGTTCCAGGGTCACTTGCCCCACACGCTTGGAAACCCCGAGTTCAGGCTTGAACGACCAGCGATTGTTGCCGAGATTGATCAGCCGGCTGTTGTCGTATTGGCCCAGTGGCGCCGTGACCGCCAGGCTGGCGCCGATGATCACATCCTGTTGGTAGCTGGGGAACTCGGCCAGGGACATCGCCGGGGCGCCATACAGGTTGACCGAAAAACGAAACCTGGGGTCGATCAACCCGGTGACATCACGCTTCCTGGGCTCGCCGGCAAGCAGCGCAGAGCCGGTCAATTTCGCCTCGGGCACGACGACATCGAACTTCCCCGAACGACCCCAGACGTCCAGGGACCGGGCAAAGGCGAACACGACCGTCTCGATCTTGAGCTTGGCATCTTCGAGCGGAATCGAGGGATTGGCCGTCACGTTGCCATGCAGATCGCTGTAGCCGAGGAGCAAAAAATTGATACCGACCGGCGTATTGGCATAGGACCTGGGCTCGAGATCCTCTGCCACTGCACCGGTGGCGAGCATGACGAGCGAAGCGGATGCGAACCGAATCAACCTGACGACGCAGAGAGTGTGTTTCATCCACATTCGCTCGCTTGCTGTGAGGACCTCCGGGGTTCTATGAGTTGTAGCGCATCTGCATTTGTTTGGCACTGAGCAAGCGGTTAATGATGCGATGCGGGGAAGGGGCACTGTTGGTGCCCCTCGTGAATCAGCGCACCAGGCAAGGCTGCTTGTTGTTGAAGCTCCACCCAGGAATCAGGAACTGCATGGCGACGCTGTCGTCCCGCGCACCCAGGCCCATGCCTTTGTAGAGTTCGTGCGCCTTGGCCACGGCGTCCATGTCGATGTCCACGCCCAGGCCATGCCGGGTCGGAACCTTGACGTAGCCACCTTCGATTTTCAGCGGCTCCCGGGTCAGGCGCTGGCCGTCCTGCCAGATCCAGTGCGTGTCGATCGCGGTGATCTCTCCCGGTGCGGCGGCGGCAACTTGAGTGAACATGGCCAGGGAGATATCGAAGTGGTTGTTGGAATGAGAACCCCAGGTCAGACCCCAGTCGTGACACATCTGGGCGACACGGACCGAGCCCTGCATCGTCCAGAAATGCGGATCGGCAAGCGGGATATCGACCGATTGCAGTTGAATGGCATGGCCCATTTCGCGCCAGTCGGTGGCGATCATGTTGGTGGCGGTCTTCAGGCCCGTGGCACGGCGGAATTCGGCCATGACCTCGCGGCCCGAGTAGCCGTTTTCCGCACCGCACGGGTCTTCGGCATAGGCGAGGGCGTGGTGCTGGTCCCGGCACAGGCGGATGGCTTCCTTGAGCGACCAGGCGCCATTGGGGTCAAGGGTAATGCGGGCGTCAGGAAAACGTTCGGCCAGCGCGGTGACCGCTTCGATTTCTTCATCGCCACGCAGCACACCGCCCTTGAGCTTGAAGTCGTTGAAGCCGTATCGGGCCTTTGCGGCTTCGGCAAGGCGCACGACCGCTTCGGCGGTCAGGGCTTTCTCATGGCGTAGCCGCAACCACTCGTCTTCAGCGTCGGACTCGTTGCGGTAGGCCAGGTCCGTGACAGTGCGGTCGCCGATGTAGAACAGGTAGCCGAGCATTTTCACCGCATCGCGTTGCTGCCCTTCGCCCAGCAATGCAGCCACCGGAACTTCGAGGAATTGACCCAGCAGATCGAGCAACGCGGCTTCCATCGCGGTCACCGCATGAATGGTGATGCGCAGGTCGAAGGTCTGCAGGCCGCGACCCGCCGCATCACGGGAAGCAAAGGTGCTGCGCATCTGATTGAGGATGCGTTGGTACTGGCCGATGGGCTGGCCGATCACCAGGCTGCGAGCGTCTTCCAGGGTTTCGCGGATGCGTTCGCCGCCCGGTACTTCGCCCACGCCGGTGTGACCGGCACTGTCCTTGAGAATGACAATGTTGCGGGTGAAGAACGGCCCGTGGGCACCGCTCAGGTTGAGCAACATGCTGTCGTGCCCCGCGACGGGTACGACCTGAAAACTGGTGACGACAGGGGACTGGGTGGTGTTGGCAGTATGTTCAGCGTTCATGGCAAATTCCTGCGTAATAAGGTCGGTCAGCGATCAATGGGTTCAGTGAGCTTTGCTCAGGGTCGCACCCGTTGCAGCGGCGTTTGGCGGCGTCAGCAGGGACGATGCTTTCGGCGAAGTCCTGGCGAAGAACACCAGGATCGCGGCGAGTACCGAAGTGCCGGCCAGCCCATAGAGGCCGCCCTGGATCGACCCGGTTGTCTGTTCCAGGAAACCGAAGGTCGTGGGGGCGACGAAACCACCCAGGTTGCCAATCGAGTTGATCAGCGCGATGACGGCGGCGGCGATGCGGGCATCCAGGTAGCCCTGGGGGATTGGCCAGAACAGCGAAGACGCTGACTTGAAGCCGATGGCCGCGAAACAGATGGCGACGAAAGCGAAGATCGGCCCGCCGGTGGTGGACAGGAACATGCCAGCCGCTGCAATCAGCAGGGCAGTGGCGACCCAGGCTTGCTGGAACTTGAACTTGCTCGACAGGGCGGCAAACGAGTACATGGCGATGATCGAGATCAACCAGGGAATCGAGTTGAAAAACCCGACCTGCACATCGCTCAGGTCGCCCATCTTCTTGATGATGCTGGGCAGCCAGAAGGTCGCTGCGTAGATCGTCAATTGAATGCAGAAGTACAAGGCGCAAAACAGCAGGATCTGACGATCCTTGAGGAGCTTGCCAATGGTCGGTTTCACGGTGGTCAGCGCTTCACGCTCGCGTTGCTCCTGATCGATGGCACCGACCAGTGCGTCTTGCTCTTCACGGGTCATCCACTTTGCATCATGAGGTTTGGAGTCAAGCCAGAACCAGACGAAAAAGCCCAGGAATACCGAGGCCAGGCCTTCGATGGCGAACATCCATTGCCAGCCGTGAAAACCGAAACCTTCGATCTGCAGCAGGGCACCCGACAGCGGGCCTGAAATCAGCGAGGCAACGGCCGAGCCACTGAGGAAGATGGCGATGGCCTTGCCGCGCTCGACGCCTGGCAACCAGCGGGTGAAGTAATAGATCACGCCAGGGAAGAAGCCTGCTTCGGCGACGCCCAGCAGAAAACGCAGGATGTAGAAGTGGGTTTCGTTCTGGATGAAGGCCATCAGCGTGGCCACGATACCCCAGGTGAACATGATGCGGGTCAGCCAGATGCGGGCACCGACTTTTTGCAGCAGCATGTTGGAAGGTACTTCGAACAGCGCATAGCCAATGAAGAACAGGCCTGCCCCCAGGCCGTAGGCGGCAGCGCCTATACCGAGGTCATGTTCCATGTGGGTGCGCACGAAACCGATATTGACCCGGTCGATGTAGTTGAGGATGAACATGATCACGAACAGCGGGAGTACATGCCTCTTCACTTTGCTCACGGCGCGCGCGAGAACCGAATCACTTTCTGGAACCACACATGCATTGCTTGAATTGTTCACAATTCAAATCTCCCA
Source organism: Pseudomonas sp. YuFO20 (assembly GCF_035064975.1). Taxonomy (NCBI): domain Bacteria; kingdom Pseudomonadati; phylum Pseudomonadota; class Gammaproteobacteria; order Pseudomonadales; family Pseudomonadaceae; genus Pseudomonas; species Pseudomonas sp. YuFO20. The sequence goes on along the minus strand of NZ_JAXDEO010000034.1, from coordinate 39,441 downwards.
CTGATTATTTTTATGCGGGTTTTAGCGTCACACCGGCGGCTTGTTGGGATCTTTGATGCGCCTCGTGTTGATAGACATCATACAAGTGGTTTTTCTAGTTCGCAATGCGATGGTCTGCGTTTTTGTCGTCGTGCTGCGCGATGAGAAATAGCTTGGTGTGAATTTCGCCCAGTATTATCTGGTGTTTATGCGCCTGAATTGAAGTTGTGCGGTGAGGTTTTTCACATCGGTCAGAGGAGAGGCTGTCACTCGGTTTTCGATTGATTAGGTGTGTTGTCATACAAGCTAGGGCCGTGTTGGCCCAACGAAGTACGTGCACAGTTCGCCAGGGAGTCACGGGTGGGTGTTAAGCTCTCAAGAGCGAAATTCTGTGGACTCAAATCTATGCAAATTGAAAGCGGAACCCCTGTCCGTAGACGATCCGCCAACCTGGCCCAGGGTGTGGTCGAAGCACTGACCCAGCGTATTTTGCTCGGACAATTGAAACCGGGCGAAAAGCTGCCCTCGGAATCCACCATCGTTCTCGAGCATGGCGTAAGCCGCACCGTTGTCCGGGAGGCGATCTCCAAGCTGCAAGCTTCGGGGTTGGTCGAGACACGACACGGCATCGGCACGTTTGTGCTGGAGCAGAAATCGCAGCCAGGGCTACGCCTGCATGTGGATACGGTCGCCAGTGTCAGGAGCATGCTGGAGCTGAGGCTGGGCCTGGAAGTGCAGGCTGTTGCGCTGGCGGCTGTTCGTCGAACTGACGATCAGCTCGCTCGCATGCGCCAGGCCTTGAATGATTACCAGGCTTCGCTGGCTAACAACGACAGTTGCGTCGAGGAGGACAAGCGCTTTCACCAGATCATTGCCGAAGCCACCGGCAATACTTTTTTCACGGAAATCATGCAGCACCTGGGCAACGCCATGATTCCTCGTAACCAGGTGAAGGTCGACGAGCGTGGAAGCGCGGACTTTTCACAATTGGGGCATCTGGCGAGTCTGGAGCACGAAGCGATTTTCAACGCGATCAAGCGCCAGGATCCCGATGCAGCTCGGGCTGCGATGGTGCTGCACTTGACCAATAGTCGGGATCGGTTTTCGGGAAACTGAAAAATTGTTGCGCCAGATGGCGAAATTCAGCACGGCGTTCAGGCCCGTGCCAGCGGCTGAATGACGGCTTCCCGGCAAAAAGATGGGATTCTGGCCGCAAAGGTGAAAGGGGATCAGACAGCTGCGTGCGGTCCATAGTGTTTCGGATGCACGCAGCTTGCTCAACTCGACAGCACTACAGCAACGAAATCGAGTAGCTGATAAACAGTCGGTTTTCGTCAAACTCATTGGTGCTGAACGTTTTGCGAATGCTGGAGTTTCGCCATTTCACGGTCAGGTTTTTCAAGGCACCCGACTGCACGACGTAAGCCAGTTCCGATTCCCGACCCCATTCCTTGCCATCGGTAATAGCGCCCGAGTGCACGTTGTCGCCACTCAAGTAACGATTCATCAGGGTCAGGCCAGGGACGCCGACCGTGACGAAGTTGAAATCGTGACGGACCTGCCAGGAGCGCTCCTGGGCGTTATCGAAACTGGAGTTGTAGCTGTCGTTGGCCAAGGTACCGCCGCTGGCACCGTTGACCCGCATCCACGCGGTATCGCCGGTAAGCTTTTGCAGGCCGACGTAAAACGTATTGCCGCCCAGTTTTGCCGAGAACAGGCCGAAGGCGGTCTTGTTGTCCATGTCGCCAGCCAGATGGGCACCGTCTTCCTTGCCGGTGAAAAAGCCCATGTTGGCGCCGAGCGTCCAGTCGCCCACGGGTTGGCTGTGGCTCAGGCTGAAGTACTGTTGCTGATAGATGTCCTTGAGTTCGTCGTACCAGAGCCCAACGGTCGTGCGCTTGTCGTTGAAGGTGTATTCACCGCCACCGAAGTTGAATCGATCGGAGGTGAACGCCGCTTTGCCGTTCATGGACATGTCTTCCATGCTCGCATCATTGCGCGGGCTGTTCTGTCTGATCTGACCGCCATACAACGTCAGCCCGCCGATTTCCTGGGAGGTGACCTGCGCGCCACGAAAGGTCTGCGGCAACGAACGACCATCATCGGAACGCAGGATCGGCAGGGTGCTGACCCATTCGCCGACTTTTACCACCGTTTTTGAAACCTTGGCCTTGGCGGCAACCCCCAGCCGTCCGAAGTTGTCAGCGGGGCGCCCATCATCATGAACCGGCAAAAGCTGAGTGCCGGCGGTGCCTTTGCCGCCGTCGAGCTTCTGCGAATAAAGCCCCAGCACATCAACGCCGAACCCTACCGGCCCAGGGGTGTAGCCGGAGCGTGCATCGAGGATAAAGTTTTGCGTCCATTCCTCCGCCTTGTTCTGCGGTGCGGCACTGTTCGGGTAGGCGGGATTGACGAAGTTGCGATTGATGTAGGCATTGCGCAGATTGAGCGTGGCAGTCGAGCCTTCGATGAATCCGCTGTTTTCATCGGCGTGAGCGACAGTCGCCGAGCCGGCACTGAGTGCCAGGGCCAGGCCGATCAAAGAGTAAGGTGCGGGCACGTTGCGGCTGAAACGGGTGTGGCGCATGGGGGATGTCTCGCGGTGAATTATTATTTTTTTCAGGGTTTTTTGCAGTTGGCGACTGAATTTCAGGCGCAAGCGGCCCTGGCAACAATCTGCCAAGGGACCGCCGTGTGAGCGTCTGGGGAAGGGGTGTCAGTGGTTGGCAACCTGACGACGCAGCAAGTCGTCAATGGCCCGGATGGCGAGGGGATATCCATCGGCGCCCATGCCGCAGATCACCGCATTGACCACACCCGACATGATCGAGTGGCGATGCAGTTCGTCCCGTGCATGGATGTTCGACAGGTGCAGCTCAATCAGTGGTGCGTCGAGCAACTTCAGCGCATCCAGGACCGGAATCGAGTGAAACGAAAGGCCGGCCGGGTTGATGATCACGGCAGCGCCTTGCTCGAAGGCCTCTTGAATCCAGTCGACCATTACGCCTTCGTGGTTGGTCTGGCGAAAGTCGATGACCAGATCAAGCTCTTCGGCCAGCCTCTCACTGCGTTGGCGGATTTGTTCGAGTGTGGTGTGGCCGTAGATGTGCGGCTCACGACGACCCAGCAGGTTGAGGTTTGGGCCGTTGAGGATGAAGACGGTGCGGTTCATGGTCGTCCTGCTGCGTTATTTGGAAAGAATGGCGGTAGCGCGAGTGTCGATCTCGTCGTCTTTGGCGACAGCGTTCAGGTCGATGCCGCGGGTTTCCGGGCCGATGACGATCATGGCCAGCGAGATCAGGTTGATCACCGCACACAGCGTCACCAGAGGCCATGGCGAGTTGTTCGACTGGCTCATCAGATAGACCGCGATCATTGGCATAGGGCCGCCGATCACCAGGTTGGCGCCGGTGTAGGCCAGAGCCGAGCCGGAGTAGCGCACCTGGGTCGGGAAGGCTTCGGCGAAGGCCACCGGCTGGATGCCGCTCTGGAACTGGGTGAAGCCCAGGAACAGCCCCATGATTGCCATGATGGCGGGAACGTTCAGTGTGTTGAGGATCGGGAAGTACACGAACAGGATCAGCAAGGTCATGCACGAACCAAATGCCAACGCCTTTTTACGGCCCCAGCGATCGGACAGATAACCACCGGCCAGCGCACCGAAAATCGCACACATGTTAGCCACCATCAGCGACATGAAGCCTGTCGACTGGCTGAAGCCCAGATGCTTGGTCAGGTAGCTGAGGGAGAAAATCACGATCAGGTAGAACAGTGCAGCGGGCGAGCAGAAGAAAAACATCAGGCGCAGGATGGTTTTGTAATGGCTGCCCAGTGCGGATTTGAGCGGGCTCTTTTCCTGTTTGACCGGGGTCTTTTTCAACGCGACGAAGGCCGGGGTTTCATCGACTTTCAGGCGGATGAAGATCGCGACCACCACCAGTACGAAGCTCATGAGGAAGGGAATTCGCCAGCCAAAGCTTTCGAACTGCTCGCTTGAAAGCGTCGCCGCCAGGCCCATCAACACGCCGTTGGCCAATATCTGACTGAGCGGTGAGCACAGGCCGAGCATGCCGGAATAGCGGCCGCGGCGATCGGGGGTGGCGTGTTCCAGCGCCATCAGTTGCGCACCGGTGGACTCCCCACCCAGCGCGAAGCCCTGGATAATCCGCAGCAACACCAGCAGGATCGGCGCCCAGATGCCAACCTGACCGTAGGTGGGCAACAGGCCCATCAATACCGACGCCAGGCCCATCATGCTCACGGTGGCCAACATCAGGTTGCGCCGGCCCAGTTTGTCACCGAGGTAGCCGCAGGTAATGGCGCCCAATGGCCGAGCGGCCAGGCCGACACCGAAGGTTGCCAGCGACGCGAGCAGGCCGGCTGTCGGCTCCATGGCCGGGAAAAACAGCTTGGGCAGGATCGTCGCCGACACCGCGCCGTATAGCGTGAAGTCAAACCATTCCAGGGCGGTGCCGATCGTTGCGGCGGTCACCGCTTTGCGAGGCATGCGCGAATCATGAGTCTCTTGATGGGGTGTGCTCATAAAGGTGCTCGTCATTGTTTTTATGGTGTCGGGATACCCATACGATTTCGATGCAGCTGCAAGGAATCGTCGAAGTGAGTAGACGTTAGCGCATCCCGCTTGCAAAATAATTATCGAAATCACGATAAATAGATAAGTCAGCCTTATGGGTAGCGATTATGGAACTGCGTCACCTGAAAGCCTTTGTGATCGCCGCCGACCTGCAGCACTTCAGCCGCGCGGCTGAACAACTGGGTATCGCGCAACCGGCCCTGAGCCAATTGATGCGCACGCTTGAGGCGGAGTTGGGGTTGGCATTGTTCCGGCGGGAAAACCGCGGCGTGGCGTTGACCGCTGCCGGCGAGGCGTTCCTGCCCCATGCCCGGCAGTCCATCGAGGCCAGCGAGCTGGCGATTGCCGCCGCCCGGCGTGCCCGGCGCGGTGAAGTCGGCGAAATCAATATCGGTTATCACTCGGCCCTGTTCGAGGCCAATTTGCCGCAATTGCTGCGCCATTACTTCAGCACGTTTCCCGAAGTCAAAGTGTCCCTGGTGGACGCCGGTATTCGCGCGCAGTTCGACATGTTGCTCGACCACAAGCTTGACCTGGCCTTTGCCAGGGTGTTCAAGGATCACCTGCCGGACCGGCTGCGCACCCATCACTTCAGCCAATCCAGGCTCGTCCTGCTGATCCCGGACAACCATGAACTGGCGGACAGTTTTACCGGTGAACTGGCGACACTGCGGCATGAGAAGTTCGTGTTCTTGCAGGACAGCGCCGGCATTGGCCTGACCTCCCACACGCTCCAGGCCTGCCGGCAAAACCAGCTGCACCCCGAGAACATCATGCATGTGCCATCGCTGATGAGCATTCCCGGGCTGGTGGCCGCGGGTATCGGCCTGAGCATCGTGCCCGAAACGATGACCCGGCTGACCATGCCCGGCATACGGATCGTGCCCCTGGCGCAACCGGAAATGGTCAGTGAACTGTCGCTGATTTCACGGATTGATGAACGATCGAGCGCGGTTTTGCATTTTATCGAAGAGGCCCATGGGTGGGGGTGACCTTTCCCATGGGGCGGTGTTCACTGTCATGCGTCGTCAGAAGTCGAAGAACACGGTTTCCGCTTCGCCTTGGACATGGATATCGAAGCGGTACGCCAGCTGGCCATCGACCGTGCAGCGCCGGGCGATCAGGGATTCGCGCCGATGGGGTTGTTCGATCAGGTTCAGCACGGGATCCACGGCATTCGCCTCGGGTTCGTCGTCGAAGTACAGTCGGGTCTGCAAGTGAATGTTGATGCCCCGGGCAAACAGCGCCACGTTGACATGCGCAGCCATGGCCACGCCCGAGGCGTTTTTCACCACGCCAGGCTTCACGGTCTTGATCGTCCATTCACCGACATCGGTCGTCGCGGTGCGGCCAAAACAATTGAAGGGTTTTTCCAGGTCGAAAGCGCTGTCGTAGACGCCTTCGTGATTGGCCTGCCAGCACTCCAGGAAGGCGTCACGAATCAGGTGACCATTGCCGTCATACACGTGGCCCAGCAATAAAATGTGCTCACCTGGCGCGCCGGGTCTGGCCATTTCATTCCAGATCTCCTGCTCACGCGGCGCGTTGCCGGCAGCTTCCAGCGCCAGGCCGATATGGACATAGGGGCCGGCGGTTTGCGACGGGGTTTCAGGCAGCAGTTGAACGGGCATGTGCAGGCCTCCTCAGCAGTTTTCGAAGTGGGTCTTGCGCTGACCGCGCAGGACGATATCAAAACGATAAGCCAGGCAATCCATGGGATTGGCCATGCCCATGTCCAGCCGGGCGATCAGACTCTGCACCGCGTCCTGATTGGCGATCGACTTGACGATCGGGCACATGGGGATCAGCGGATCACCTTCGAAATACAGCTGGGTAATCAGGCGCGTGGCAATCGACGGGCCACTGATGGAGACATGGATATGCGCAGGGCGCCAGTCGTTGGGGCCGTTGCGCCATGGGTAGGGGCCGGGTTTGACGGTGCGGAAGCTGTAGTTGCCATCGCGGTCGGTCAAGGCCCGGCCAACGCCGCCGAAGTTCGGGTCAAGCGGGGCCAGGTAGCTGTCTTTCTTGTGCCGGTAACGACCACCGGCATTGGCCTGCCACATCTCTACCAGGGTGTTGGGAATCGGCTTGCCGTACTGATCGCAAACCCGGCCCGCCAGGATGATGCGTTCGCCGATGGGCAGGCCGCCATGATTGAAATTCAACAGCAGATCGTTATCGTGCCGGCCCATTTGCAGATGGGAAAAATCCGGGCCGCTGGTTTCGGATAAGGATTGCGGGATGCTCACCAGTGCCTGGCGGGGAGAGCGCAGGATCGAAGTCTTGTAGTCAGGCGTCAGGGCCTTGGGATGCCAATTACGGTCACGAATGACGAAGCGGCTGTCGTGCGCATCAGACATGTCGTTTTTTCCTGTTGTTATGGGTGGACAGAAGCCGGTACTGCGTTGGCAGCGTTCCCAGTTTCCGCTTGTACAACCCATCGCAAAATTGAAAAAATCGACCTTATGCATATCCAGATGGTTATGGATATTTGCCCTCACGATAGTCCTGCCCGACCTCGCGCAGTGCCTCCACACACCACTGCGCCGCTGGCGCCAGCGCCAATGCGGGATTGGTGCAGAACCCCACGGAACCACCGGGCTCACGCATCCCCAGGTCCAGCTCCACCAGCTCGCCTTGCCTCAAGTCCTGCCTGACAGCGTCCAAAGGCGCGACCCAGATGGCCTGGCTGCTTTGTACGTAGCGCCGACTCAGGGCCACCGACAGGGTTTCCAGGCGTTGGCGTGATGGGGTTATCCCGTGTTGCACAAACAGGCTGTCGGCGAATTTGCGGATCGTCGTTCCCGCCGACGGCAGTACCAACGGATAGTCCTCGAGATTTTTCTGCCCGGGCAGATCGGTGAGCACCGGATGGCCGCTACGCACCACCAAGGTCATGGATTCGCTGTAGAGGTGCTCGAACGCCAGCCCGAGAATCAGTGGGCTATCGGTCATCCTGCCCACTACAAGGTCCAGCTCACCGACACGCAACCGCGACAGCAGGTAGGCACTTGGGCCGGTCACGACACTGACCACCAACGCCGGGTGGCGCTCGTGCAGACGGCACACCACTTCAGGCACCAACAGGCTTTCGACGGTGGACAGCACACCAAGCTGCACGCTGATGGGCTCATGCACACCAGAGCGCAAACTGTTGACCCCGTCACGCAACGATTGCACGCTCGGCCCTGCGTAGCGCAAAAAGGCCACGCCGGCCTCGGTCAACGTCGAGCCCTTTTTACCCCGTTCAAACAGCGTGGCATCCAACAGGTTTTCAAGCTCCTTCAGGGTCTTGGAAAGCGCCGGCTGGCTGATTGCCAACTTGTCGCAGGCACGCGCCAGGCTGCCCTGGCGCGCCACCTCGAGAAAACACAGCAGATGACGGAATTTGATGCGGGTATCGATGTTCAATCGGTTCTCTGCCTTTGTGGTTTGGCCTCTATTATTGTTGGATTAGCAGCGTTTGTGTGGGTTGTCACCCGACCCATTACGCAATTCAGGCGTATATTGGTGGTGTCGATCCAGACATTCGAGACGATAGTCAATCGTCGGTGGTGTGACACGCGATCGCGCAGGGGGACCAGATTTCCCGGAGCGTTTGGAGGTGTTACGTGAGCCAGTATCAACGACTCTTACTGATAGCCGGTCCAGCCATGCGCCACACCCCGGCGTTGGAGCGAGCTGTCGCCATTGCCGAAGCCACAGGCGCTGCCCTGCATATCACGGTGTTTATCGAAGACTCCAACCTCCTGGGCTTGAGGAGCGCGGGTGCACGTTTTCGTGAAGCCTGCCAGCAAGAGAACGAAATATGGTTGAAGGATGAGGCCGATCTATTCCGCGAGCGCGGGGTCAAGGTGAGTACCGAAGTGCTTGTTACGCGAACCGCGCTGCAAGAAATACTTCTGCACGTGGCAGAAATGCAGCCGGATCTGCTTATCAAGGACGTGCAGCACGAGTCAGCGCTCAAGCGCGTTTTCATTACGCCTCTGGATTGGCACCTGTTGCGTGAATGTCCGGTGGCTGTGCATCTGGTCAGCGAAGTCAGGTGTCCACTTCCGCGGGTGGTAGTGGCGGCGGTCGATCCATCACAACCCGAGACTCAGATCACTGGCATCAACGAACGCATCATCCAGGCGGCAAACGGATTGGCGATGCAATGCAGTGCGCAACTGCATCTTTTGCATGCCTACGATCCATCGTCGACCCATATATCCGACGCAGGCGCCGGTGCCGTGACGATGCCCGGTTTCAGCAGCGAAGTGCGCAAGTCACTGCAAAAGAAATTTATCGCATTGGCCGACCACTACGGTGTGCCCACTGAGCGGCAACACTTCGTTGAAGGTCCACCAGGCAAAGCGCTGGCCGACTTTGCAGCGCATCACCGGGCCGATGTGATCGTCATGGGAAATGCCCACCGCAAGGGGCTGGGTAAATGGGTGGGCAGTACGACGGAGCATGTGCTGTATCAAGTGCCCTGTAACATTTTCGCCGTTACCGGGTCTGCGGATGAGTGAATGGATTCGCTATGAAATGACTCGCAAAGAGCGCCTCAGCGACTGGGGCGGGATTTTTCGTGGGCTATTCTGCTCGCTGTGCAATTCACAGCTTGTAGCCTATCTGCCGCAACAGGTTCTTGCGCCACAGGATGTCTTCGTCGCCCTCAATGTCAGTGGCACAGAAACCATCCCAGCCCACGCTGGCCAGCCCGCTGCTGGATTTGAGTTTTCAGGCCGCAGCCCTCACACCTGCGCCTTTGCCCTCTACCGGAATGTCATGCAGGGAAATCCGTGATGTCTCAGGCAATGCCAGTCCCCCCGCCAGCGCCAGCAAGGCAATGGCGATCAGGTAGAACGCCGGCGACAGGTTGCTGCCGGTGGTGCTGATCAGCCACGTGGCCACCAAGGGCGCGGTGCCGCCGAAAATCGTGTAGGCCATGTTGTAGGTGATTGCCGAGGCGGTGTAGCGAGTGCGGGTCGGGAAGGTTTCCGAAAGCAGGGCCGCGGTGACCACGCCACACAACACCGCGCCGACCGCCAGGAGCATCACGCCGGCGACGGATGCTGCGAATGAGCCGGAGCTGGCCATCAGGAACGCCGGGTACACGGCCACGATCAGCAGCGCGCACGCGGTCATCACCGTCATTCGCCGCCCGACCCGGTCCGAATACAGACCGGCCAGCGGGCAGATCGCTGCGGCGAACAGCAAGGCGATCAGTGACACCAGCAAGGCTGTTGCGCGACTCAGGCCACCCGCGACCTGCAGGTAGGTCGCGAAGTAGGTGGTGAACATGTAGAACGACAGCGCTGTGAGCGACACGAAGGCGCCCAGGCAACAGATGGCCGCGCCATGGTTGCGCAAGGTTTCCTTGAATGGGGAGTGGGCGACGGCATGTTCCTCGGTCACCGCCTGGAAGGCCGGTGTCTCATCGAGCTTCCAGCGCAGGTACAAACCCACCAGGCCCAGCGGCGCGGCAATCAGGAACGGCAGGCGCCAGCCCCAGCTGCCCATCGCTTCGGCGGATAAAGACGCCTCGAGTGCGTAGGCCACCACGGCTGCCGCGGCGAAGGCGGAGAACGTCGATACCGGGATGAAGCTGCCGTACCAGGCGCGTTTATCGTTGGGTGCATGTTCCATCAGATAGGCGCAGGCACCGGCGTATTCACCGCCGGCGGAAAAGCCCTGGGCGCAACGGATCAACGACAGAAGAATCGGCGCCGTGACCCCGATCGCGGCATAAGTGGGCAGCAGGCCGATCAGGGTCGTCGCACCGGCCATCAGCAGAATCGTCATCGCCAGGGTGCGCTTACGGCCGATCCGGTCGCCCAGCATGCCGAAGAAAATCCCGCCGAGGGGTCGAAACGCAAACGCCACGGCAAACACCGCAAAGGTCTTGAGCAGCGCGGCACTGGCATCGCCGCTGGGGAAAAACTGCTGGGCGATGGTCGTGGCCAGGAAGCCGTAGACGGCGAAGTCGAACCACTCGACGAAATTGCCGATGCCGGCAGCCACGATCACTCTTCTCAGGGTTTTCGGGCTGACTTGTTCCGTAGTTGTGCTCGTCATGCTTGACCTCGACAGTTCGTCAGTAAGCTAACGATTATCGAGGCAGGCGCTGCAGCGGTTGGCTTCAAAAGTGTCATCCACGTAGTCAGGACCGACTTCGCCGGCATCAAGTGTGCGAAAGGTTGAAATCACTGCTTTGGCTTTAATGGATCCATTAATAGTCAAAAATCAGCAAAAAGCTTGACGTATGTCAGGATTATCCGCTCAAATGGATCCATAAAAACAAGCCTGTCCGGAGAATCCCTATGTATCCGAAAAACACCTGGTATGTCGCCTGCACCCCTGACGAGATCGCTTCCAAGCCCCTGGGGCGGCAGATATGCGGTGAGAAAATCGTTTTCTATCGTGGGCAGGAAGGGCGGGTGGCCGCCGTTGAGGATTTTTGCCCACACCGCGGCGCCCCCCTTTCGCTGGGGTATGTCGAGAACGGCAACCTGGTCTGTGGCTACCACGGGCTGGTCATGGGCTGTGATGGCAAGACCGTCGAAATGCCGGGGCAGCGCGTACGGGGTTTTCCGTGCAACAAGACTTACGCCGTTGAAGAGCGATACGGTTTCATCTGGGTCTGGCCGGGTGAGCAGGACAAGGCTGACCCTGCGCTGATCCATCATCTGGAATGGGCGGTCAGCGATGAATGGGCCTACGGTGGCGGGCTGTTCCACATCAATTGCGACTATCGACTGATGATCGATAACCTGATGGACCTCACCCACGAAACCTACGTGCACGCCTCGAGCATCGGCCAGAAAGAGATCGATGAAGCGGCGCCGGTCACCACCGTCGAGGGTGACGAGGTGGTCACCGCGCGGCACATGGAAAACATCATGGCGCCGCCGTTCTGGCGCATGGCCCTGCGGGGCAACAACCTGGCCGACGACGTGCCGGTAGACCGTTGGCAGATCTGCCGCTTCAGTCCACCCAGCCACGTGTTGATCGAGGTGGGCGTGGCTCACGCCGGTAAAGGCGGTTACGACGCCGAGCCGCAACACAAGGCTGCGAGCATCGTGGTCGATTTCATTACCCCGGAAACCGAGACGTCGATCTGGTACTTCTGGGGCATGGCGCGCAATTTCAATCCGCACGACGAAGAACTGACCGCGACCATCCGCGAGGGCCAGGGCAAGATCTTCAGCGAAGACCTCGACATGCTCGAACAGCAGCAGAAGAACCTGCTGGCCAATCCCCAGCGCAACCTGCTCAAGCTCAATATCGATGCCGGTGGTGTTCAGTCCCGGCGCGTGCTGGAGCGCATCATCGCCCGCGAGCGCGCGCCGGCAGTCGAGCTGATTGCCACGGCCAACTAGTCCTTGGGCGCTACGCCAGTCCTTTCCTATTGATCTTGTTCTCGGCCACTGCGGTGGCCGGTCCTGAAGGTGCACCATGATTGAAGTCGTCGTGACATCCCGCAACAACGAAGCGCTGGATATCTGCAGCTACGAGTTGGCCTGCGCACAAGGCGGGCAATTGCCCGGTTTCAGTGCCGGGGCCCACATTGACGTGCACTTGCCTGGCGGGCTGATCCGCCAGTACTCGCTGTGCAATCACCCGCAAGAGCGCCATCGCTACCTGATCGGCGTGCTCAAGGACACCGCCTCGCGCGGCGGTTCCCAGAGCCTGCATGAGCAGATCAACAACGGCGACCGACTGTTCATCAGTGAGCCGCGCAACCTGTTCCCGCTGGTGGCCGAGGGGCAGCGCAGCCTGTTGTTCGCCGGTGGCATCGGCATCACCCCGATCCTGTGCATGGCCGAGCAACTGGCCCACAGCGGCGCCGATTTCGAGCTGCATTACTGTGCGCGCTCCAGCGAACGTGCGGCGTTTGTCGAGCGACTCAAAGGCGCCTCCTTTGCCGATCGCGTGCACCTGCATTTCGACGAAGAGGCCGATTCGCGCCTGGATGCCGCCAAGGTCCTGGCCAATCCGCGGCCTGACCTGCACCTGTATGTCTGCGGGCCTTCAGGGTTCATGCAGCATGTGCTCGACAGCGCCAAGGCCCAGGGCTGGAGCGACGAGCAGTTGCACCGTGAGTACTTCGCCGCGGCGCCGGTGGATACCAGTGCCGATGGGGCGTTCCAGGTCAAGCTGGCCAACAGCGGGCAGGTGTTCGACATTCCGGCCGACAAGACGGTGGTCCAGGTGCTGGAAAGTCACGGTGTCGAGATTGCGCTTTCCTGTGAGCAGGGCATCTGCGGCACCTGCCTGACGCGTGTGCTGGATGGGGTGCCGGAGCACCGTGACCTGTTCCTCACTGAAGAAGAGCAAGCAGCCAATGATCAGTTCACGCCTTGCTGTTCGAGGTCCAAGTCCAAGCTGTTGGTGCTGGACCTCTGATCCCGCCGATCACTCGCCGCGGGCGATCACTTTCATCCGGTCGCTGTTGCTGATCGCCCCGAAGACCTCGGCGTAACGCAGTGTCGCATTGGCGTGTTCGCGCATGATGGCTTCTGCGCGTGCGCCCTGGCGGCTGACCAGCGCGTCGAACACCGAGTGGTGTTGCATGTGGGCGAAGTTGAAGCGCCGGTATTCGCGCGCCAGGTCCTGGCGATCGATCGCCAGCGCCGACACTGAAGCGAAGGGGCGATGGTCGTTGCGCGCCAGGGCTTCGGCAATCGCCGGGTTGGCGCTGCTGTCGACGATCACCTGGTGAAAGCGCATGTTGAGGTCATGGAACGCCTCGAGGTCTTCTTCCGTCACGTAGCCCTTGTCGAACAGCGCATCGCCTTGCACCAGGCATTCGCGCAGCGCCGCCTGTGCTTCTTCACTCAAGCCGCGTTCGGCGCTCTGTCGCGCCGCCAGACCTTCCAGTACCCCGCGCACCTCCACGGCGCCGGCGATATCGTCGGCACTCACCGAACGCACCTGATAACCCCGGCCACCATGGCGCACCAGCAAGCCTTCCTGTTCCAGGGTCAGGAACGCCATGCGCACCGGCATGCGCGAGACGCCGAAGCGTTCCGCCGTCGGGATCTCCATCAGCCGTTCGCCGGCCGCCAGCTCGCCTGAGGCAATCATTTTGCGCAGTGCGACCAGCACCATTTGACCCGGTTTGCTCATGCAGGCGACTTCCAGAAGTTGGTTCGCCATAGTAACGCAAGGAGGGGAGAGATACAGGGGCGACGAGCGCCCCTGGCGGGAGGATCAGAGGGAGAGGGGGTAACTGACGATGACGCGGGTCTGATCGAAGTCGCTGTTGAAGCTGCGCCGGTTGGTGGCGTTGTTGACCCGCACGCTGAGGTTTTTCAGTGGGCCGCTTTGCAGGGTGTAGCTGACCTCGGTGTCGCGTTCCCATTCCTTGCCATTGCTGCCGGCCTTGGTGGTGGCGTTGTCGCCGTGACCGTAGCGGGTCATCAGCAGCAGGCCGGGGAGGCCGACGGCGACGAAGTTGTAGTCATAACGCGCTTGCCAGGAACGCTCGTCGGCGTTGCTGAAGTTGCCGTTGAACATGTCGTTGCCCAAGGTGCGCCCGCTGCTGCCATACACGGACATCCAGCCGGTATCGCCGCTGACCTTCTGCAGCCCCAGATAGAGGGTGTGGCCCCCCAGGTTGGCCGAGAACAGCCCGTAGGCGGTATGGCTTTGCACATTGCCGATCAGGGCGCTGCCGTCATCCTTGTCGATGAAGTAGCCCAGGTTCGCACCGAGGGTCCAGTCACCGACTTTCTGTTTATGCAGCAGGTTCAGATAGCTTTGCTGATAGATGTCTTCGAGCTGCGAATACCAGGCGCCGATCTGGGTCTGTTGTTCGTTGAAGCGGTATTCGGCGCCCGCATAGTTGAAGGCGTCCGACATGACGGTGGGCGCAGCCCAGGCCGAGAGGTCTTGCATGTTCGAGGAGTTGCGCAGGCTCACCGAGGTGTATTGACCGCCTTGCAGGCTCAGGCCGGGAAGCTCCCGGGACACCAGCATGGCGCCCTGGAAGGTCTGCGGCAGCAGGCGTCCGTCGTCGTAGCGCAGCAGGGGAATGTCCGGCATGAGCTCGCCAAGCATCAGCTCGGTGTCGGAAATACGCATTTTTGCCGCCAGGCCCGCGCGCCCGTAGTCGTCGGCGGCGCGACCATCGTCATGCACCGGCAGCAGCTCCGAACCACTGCGTTGCGGGCCGCTGTCGAGCTTGACGCCCAGCATCGCGATGCCGTCCAGGCCAAAGCCGACAACCCCCGGGGTATAACCGGAACTGAACTTGAGGATCGCGCCCTGGGCCCATTCTTCGATCTTGCTCTTGCTGGCACCGGGATCGTTGAAGTCGCGATTGAAATAGTAGTTTCGCAGCGTCAGGCTGGTCTTGGAATCTTCGAAAAAACCGCTGCTTTCAGCGTGCGCCGAAGGCATCAGGGCAAACGCTATTGCACCGCCGAGCAGGGCCCGGGGCGGGAGAGGGAAGCAAGTCATTATTGTTGTTTTCCTGGAGGATGTTGTCAGTAGCGAGGGCAGGGCCTCGCTACCGCTTGGTAATGTTCAGGCCTGGCTGGGTTGGGTGGCCGGTTGCGCCGGGGCGTTGGGCCGCAGTTGCAGCAACACGGCAGCGGCAATCACGAAGACCACGGCAAACACCCCATACAGGTGCAGTGGCTGCCAACCGCTGTCGAGCAACAGGCCGGCGACGGTGGGCGACAGGATCGCGCCGATGCGCCCGATACCGATGCCCCAACCGACCCCCGTGGTGCGCACGGAAGCGTCGTAGACAATCGGCGACAGCGCGTACAAGCCCGCCACGCAACCGTTGGCGAATAGTCCGATCAGCAGGCCCAGGCCCAGTGCCATGGATACCGATGAAGCGGAGCCGACAAACAGCACCAGCAGGCCCGCGGTAATCAGCATGAACAGCGACAGCACCCGGGTCAGCCGCCAGCGCGAGGCCAGGCCGCCGATCAACGCGGCGCCGAAGATACCGCCGACGCTCAGCAGCACACCGCCGCTGATGCCTTGCTGTGCCGACAGCCCTGCCGAGACCAGCAGCTTCGGCGTCCAGCTCATCACGAAGTAGAAGCCGAACATCACCAGGAAGAACAACAGCCAGATCAACAGGGTGGTGCGCCGTGAATCCGGCGAGAGCAACTGCGCCAGGCGGCCACGGCCTGAAGTCGGTGCCGAAAGGGCCACGGGCAGTTCGCGCAATGCGGGCTGGCCGAGGCGGGCGGCCAGGCGATTGATGCGGACCAGGGCATTTGCGGGGCGACGGGCGATCAGGAAGTCCAGGGATTCAGGCAAATACAGCAGCACCAAAGGAATCACCGCCAGGGTCACGGCGCCCCCGAAGATGAACACCGAACGCCAGCCAAAGTGCGTCAGCAACCACACCGACAACAGCCCGCCCAGGGTCGCGCCCAAGGCATAACCGGTGGATTGCAGGCTCACCGCCAGCCCGCGCCAGCGCTTGTTGGCATATTCGCTGGCAATCACGTTGCTGCTGGCCAGGATTCCGCCGATCCCCAGGCCGGTCAACCCGCGCAGCAGCGCCAGTTGCAGCGGCGTCTGGCTGAGGGCCGACAACAGCATGCCGGCACCGGAAAGCAGCAGGCAAAACAGGATCAATGGCCGACGTCCATAACGATCCGCCCACGGCGCAATGAACAGCGAGCCTGCCGCCATCCCAAACAATCCGGCACTCAGCAGCAAACCGATCTGCGCGCCATTCAAGCTCCATTCGGCAGACACCGAGGAAGCCGTGAAGGCCATCACCAGCACGTCGAAGCCATCGATCATGTTCAGGACAATGCAGATGCCCACGGCCAGCCACTGGAAGCGCGCCATCGGGCGCTCATCTACCACGCTCTTCAGGTCGACACTCATGGCTGCCCCTCGAGACGAGGCTGGCTAAAGGTAAAGCGAGAAAGGCACACGAAGCTGGGTGCAAGCCGAAGCCCGAACCCGATTGAGAAGTCATTCATCCCGACACCCTTGTTATTTTTATGAGCGGGCAGGCGCTGTACCTGACACCGTGCAGTGCCAGTCAATCAATTTATGGATCCATTGAAAAGTGTGATTTTTTGGGGTTTTCACTTTTTTACTTTATTTATTAGATTAAATCCTTTTAAAACATACAGTTAACTGTTTTTATAAACCGTTCGATTATCGGTCGATTTTTATATTTCGTAGTAAAGGATCCAATGCGAATGGATGTGAATCAGATCGCACGCGCCAGGATGGCTTGCGCGCGACCAATCTGGGCGTCGCGCTCGGATTGTTCCTGATGGCCAGCGCCACTTCATTGCCGGTATTTTTACTGGCGTGGTCAATCATCGGAATCGGCATGGCGCTTGGTTTGTATGAAGCTTTATTCGCCTGTCCGGGGGCACTGCACGCGGAGCGCGCAGGCGGTGATTCGAAAGCAATGACCGTTCACCCACTTGCCTTCTTCAGCCCTTTCAAACGCACTTTCGCCCTTTGCACAGCGGCCATTTTTTCAGGCCGTTTCATGCGTTTCCACTGCCTGATGTCATCCTTGCTGCGCCCGCAGCTTACACACAGATCGCCGCTCAACTGGCAAATCGATATGCAGGGATTTTCGATTTCCTTGGCCATCGTCAATGACCCCTGGACGCGCCGAATTGCGCCAGGCGCTTGTCCCAATCACCACCATGGGTGCGTTGGCACTCCTCCTCGGAGTCGAAGCGGACAGTGTGATCTGATGGCTTGAGATCAATGTCTGCCTCCTTCAGCGCGATGGCCGTCAGCTCAAGAATCCGCACTTTTGCGCTCGCCTCGGCAAGTTTCTTGTCGGCCAGCGTTTCGAACACCCAGGTCACCCTCAGCGTTCGCGCAAGGTCGCTCAAGTCGGCCGTATGGGTGAGCCAGGTAAAGCCTTTGATTTCAGCTTTTGCTGTTTCGCAGGCGTCGGTCAGCGTCGCTATCAAGCGGCGCTCGATCCGTGCCAGTTCACGTTTGCCCATGGGCATGGCGGGCTCCTTTAGAGATAAAAATGGGGGCGCTTTCGAAAATCAGGCAGATCGAAACTCGACCGTCAGGTGGCTGACTTCGTGAACGGGTTTAAGTCGTTCACGAATACTTTCGGCATTCGCCGAAGCTTGGCCAATGACGCTGACGATAGCGGCACGCGCCTCTGGCCCAACCCGCCACACGTGCAGGTCGGTGATGGTTGCATCGCCATGCCTCTCAACCAGTTCGCGGATCTCCTCTGCAACCTGCTCATCGGTTTGATCCAGGAGAACGCTTGCGGTGATGCCCATCAAGCTCCATGCCCAGCGCGCGATGACAATGGCACCCACGATGCCCATGACAGGATCCAGCCATACCCATCCGAGGTACCGGCCAGCGAGCAATGCAGCAATCGCCAGGACGGAGGTCAGCGCATCCGCCAAGACGTGGAAGTAGGCTGATTTCAGGTTGTTATCGTTGCCGTGAAGTCCGTGGCCATGATGGTCGTGATGGTCGTGATGGTCGTGATGGTCGTGAGGGTGGTCATGACTGTGACCGTGGCCAAGCAGAAGTGCACTCACGATGTTGACGATCAAACCGACAATCGCAATGAGTGTCGCGGTGCCGAACTGGACCTCCGTCGGCTGCAAGAGACGCATGACTGACTCTACGCCGATGACCAGGGACACCACGCCGAGAATGAGCGCCGATGCGAACCCGCCCAGGTCCCCGACCTTTCCGGTACCAAAGCTGTAACGCTTGCTCGAGGCGTGGCGCTTTGCGTAGCCGTAAGCCGCCGCCGCGATACCCAATGCACCGGCATGGGTCGCCATGTGGAAGCCATCGGCAAGTAACGCCATCGAGCCTGTGATGTATCCGGCGGTGATTTCACCCACCATCATCACCAGGGTAAGCGCTACGACCCAGAGAGTGCGTCTGGCATTCTCATCGTGCGAAGCGCCTAGAAATACGTGGTCGTGCACGTGATTGATCGGGGAGCTGCTCATGACCCTGTACCTGCGGGATTCAGGTCTGTTTGAAGGAGCGCTCGTGCCGGGTTCTCTTGATCAGGAGGCATCAGGGTTTTCCCACTCTGCTTGAGCCACAAACCAAACTCGCGCATCACGCTGACGACGGGCCGCAATCGGTCGCCTTCCTCGGTCAGTTCGTACTCCACTTTCACGGGAACTGTCGGGTATACCGTGCGCTTGAGCAGCCCGACTTCTTCGAGTGCCCGCAGGTCGAGGGTCAGCATCCGTTGCGAGATGCCCGGGACATCCCGACGCAGCTCGTTGAACCGCTTGGGGCCGTCGAGCAGATAGGACACCAGCAGCAGACGCCATCGGCCACCCAACAAGCGCATGGCTTCCTCCACGGAACAGCCCGTCACGTTCTTTTTCATGGCGTTTTCCCCAGGGTATACCAAGTATATTTTATGTACCTAGATGATAAAAAAGTGCCTTCTTCCATTTATATACCTTATCCCTAAGATGAGGCTGCAGCACTTTTCGGATGAAAGTGCAGGACCAGATCCGCTTAGGAGATCGATTGTGAAGCTTTACTACATCCCTGGCAGTTGCTCCCTTTCCCCGCATATCGTCATCAATGAACTGGGGCTTGATGTCACGCTGCTCAAGGTGGATCACCGGCAGCACACCGTGGACGGTGCCCTCGATTACTTCGCGGTAAACCCCCTCGGCTATGTGCCGATCCTTGAACTGCCCGACGGCACCCGGTTTCGCGAAGGACCGGTGATTGTGCAGTACCTGGCCGACCAGCGACCGGAATCCGGATTGGCCCCGTCCAACGGCACACTGGAACGCTATCGGTTGCAGGAGTGGCTGAGCTTTTTGACGTCGGAGATTCACAAGGGCTTTATTCCCCTGCTCTATGCAGGATTGGCCGGCAAGTACGTGGACACGGTAAAACCGAAACTGCAGGCACGTTTTGCGTGGGTCGATCAACAACTGGCCGGCCGCCAATACTTGCTCGGCGACACCTTCACGGTCGCCGATGCCTACCTGTTTGCCCTGACGGGGTGGGGGCAGGCCCAGTGGCTGAAGTCCTATTACAAAGCTGACATATACTTCGATGGCCTGAGTCATCTCCAGGCCTGGTACGCCCGGGTGCGCCAGCGTCCAGCGGTGCAGAAGGCGCTTGAGGTAGAAGGATGGGTGTGAGGGCTGCCTACTCGAGTAGCGACAGCGACTTGAGCAGATCCTGAAGGCCCTCAGGTACCAGAGGGGAGGCGAGGCTGAAATCCGTGCTGTCGCACCATCTGGCGATGAACGATGCCCCGTCGCTTTCGTGTCCTGTCAGTTCTTTTGCTTCGTAGACGCGTTCGTCATCGAATGTCGCGTCATAGACCTGAACGATTTCGTGCCCCGGCTTACCGGCATAGGTGAAGAGGCTTTCCAGTGTACCCAGCAGACGCACGCCATGAACCGACAAGCCCAGCTCTTCCTGCACTTCCCTGACAATGGCATCGGCACTTCTTTCGCCAAACTCGATACCGCCACCGATGGGGCGGTAAAGGGTTCGTTGGTTTTCGTTGTCGTGGAACTGGTTGACCAGGATCTTGCCGTGATGATGAAAGATACAGAGGGCGAGAGGGCGGATGCGATGTTCGGACAACGGTGGAACTCCTTTGGGGTGTTGGACAAGTCCGTTTTGAAGGGGTGGTGATCCAGGTAAGGAACCCGCGCATCAATCATGGTACAACCGGCCCTGGCAGAGAACGATAACGTTGTGCTGCCTGAGGTGTTCTACAACGACAAGGAGTCCCTTCATGAAGATGAACCCATTGGTTCCAGAGATGATTGTCTCTGACGTGCAACGCAGCCTGGCATTCTACTGCCAGGTACTTGGCTTTCAGGTTGAATACGAAAGACCTGAGCACAAGTTCGCTTTCCTGTCTTTCCAGGGCAGTCAATTGATGCTCGAAGAGGATGACTTGCAGGCGTCTCCCTGGCGGGTTGGTCCTCTGGAATCACCCTATGGCCGAGGGATGAATCTTTCGATCCGCTGCGCGGATGCCAACGCCTTGGCCAGGGCCATCGAAGGCGCCGGCATTGCACTGCGCAGACCCATTGAAGAGTGCTGGTACCGCGATAACGAGCGCGAGCATGGAGAGCTCAATTTCCTGGTGCTGGATCCGGATGGCTATCTGTTGCGATTCAATCAAAGCCTGGGTGTCAGGGCTGTCGATACTGGTCCCTTGCCCAACCGCAACCTCCTGTAGGAGCAAGCTTGCTCGCGATGGAGTCAGGGACAACGCATGAATCCAGCAAACATGCGTTATTCCTGGTTTTCAACGGTGATCCCAAATCGGCCAGACAGCTCCTTTCGCCCTTTGGGCGTCAATGCAAGTGCCCGGCTATCAAGGTCCTGGATAACCCACTTGCGGTTTAGAGCTGTCTGTAGCAAAGCCGCTCCCAGCGCTCCACCCAGATGAGGACGCCGCATGCTCCAGTCCAGGCATGAGCAAGCGAAACGACGTCGCTGTACCCTTACTTTCGCGATTTCCATACCGAGACCAACCATCGCTGCTTCGCCGCTGTCAGTCAGCTGATACACAGGGTCACCCGCGTCAGACACCATCAACCACCCTGAATCGATGAAATGATCATGCAGATGAACCGCCAAGGTTCCGGCCAAGTGGTCATAACAGGTACGCGCAAACTGCAATCGGTTAGGGGCGGTTGAAACAAACCTGGCGTTCGCGGATTGGCTAACCACCATGAGGGCTTCAAGCGCTTGCGCCACTTGTTTGTCCGCCAGACTATAGTAGCGATGCCGTCCCTGCGTGTGCAGCTTGAGCAACCCGTCCTCCTTGAGTCTGGCCAAATGCGCGCTCGCGGTGGAGGTACTTACGTCGGCGATTACGGCCATTTCGGTACTGGTTCGCGCGTGACCATCCATCAGCGAGCAAAGCATTTTCGTCCTCGCAGGTTCCGCAATAGCGCCGGCGATCCGGGAAAGGGCAAGCTCATTGCCTTGGCAATCCATATTTCGTTCCTGAGCGAATCGTCAGCGTGAAGGGTGTCCGATAGTAACTGTTCTTTGTTAACAGGACTCCAAAATGACGCCATTAGAAGCAGCCACCCATGACGATCCTTATGGTTACTACTCGCGCCTCAGGCAACAGAAGGAACTGTTCTTCGATGCGGATCTTGGTTTATGGATTGCGAGTGGGGCCACAGCGGTCGAGGCCATTCTGGGGAATCCCGATTGTCGAGTGCGTCCACTCCACGAGCCAATTCCTCCTGCCATTGCACAGGGCGCCGCCGGACTTGTTTTCGGTCGGTTGATGCGCATGAACGAAGGGGCACGACACCGGTGTCCCAGGATGGCATTTGAGCCCGCCCTGGCCTCTATCGAGATGGAAGGCGTCGCCGACATTGTGTCACGGCTGGTCGCGACACTTGATAAGTCGCTCGAAACTACGGACGAGTTGATGTTCACGTTGCCGGTTTGCGTCATTGCCTCCTTGATAGGTCTGCCATCCTCGCGAATGCAAGATGTCGCGAAGCTGACACGGGATTTTGTCGCCTGCCTATCGCCGTTAAGCGATGAAACGCAACTCGATAAGGCCCATTCCGGAGCCATTCAACTTGGCCAGGTATTCAGCGCGCTGCTGAATGACCCTGAAAGTGATAGCGCTTTGTTGACTCGAATTCGCAGCGAAAGCAAAGCTGCTGAATGGGAAGATCCAGAAGCGTTGATTGCTAACCTGATCGGCTTGATGTCACAGACCTGTGAAGCCACAGCAGGCTTGATTGGCAATACCCTCGTAGCGCTCCATCGTAATCCTGACCTGATTGAAGACGGGCAACCGACGCCGATGCTCGTCGCAGAACTGGTGGCCGAGGTAGCGCGCTACGACTCGCCAGTGCAAAACACCCGGCGATTCGTTGCGAAGCGATGCACGATTGGCGATAGCGTCCTGGAAGCGGGGGATACCGTTCTAGTGCTACTCGCTTCAGCCAATCGAGATCCCTGCCTGAACCCCGACCCCGATAGCTTCCTGCTCAAGCGAAGTAAAAGACGAACCTTCAGTTTCGGTTCAGGACGACATGAATGCCCAGGTCAGCAACTGGCGTTGGCGATCGCCTCTGAAGCGATATTGCTGTGGTTGCAACGCCAGTCTTTCCCCTCTGCGCGATCGTATCGGTGGAGTTATTTGCCGTCCCTTAATGGGCGCATTCCTAAATTCCATCCCACTCAGGAAACTCAGCAATGATCGCCGTTATCTTTGAAGCCTGGCCACGCGAAGAGCAATACCAGCGCTACCTTGACCTGGCTGCTGAACTGAAACCTTTGCTGGCAGAGTTGGATGGCTTCATTTGCGTGGAGCGTTTCCAAAGCCTGAGTGAGCCAGGAAAGGTGCTGTCGCTGTCATTCTGGCGTGACGAAGAAGCTATCCAACGGTGGCGCGGTCTTGAACTGCATCGTGCGGCCCAATTGGCAGGCCGTAAGCAGGTTTTCAACGATTATCATCTGCGCATTGCCCATGTCGTACGAGACTACAGTCTTGACGATCGTGCTCAAGCGCCGAGTGATAGTCGGCAAGCTCATGAGAGGACTGCATGATCGCGGTTTTCATGGGGCTGGTTGTTCGTTTGGCAGTTTTCTGCGGAAAGTAAATCGGCCGGTTGAATCTGCGCACCATGAAAGCCGTTGGCCCATAATCTCAGTGCTTCGTTGTCTTGCTCGAATCAAACCCTTGGGTGGCATCGATTATTTCGCCGCAAGCCTGGCTCAAGCTGTCGTTGGCTGAGGCCGGGCGATTTGGTAGTTTCCCCATTCATCACCCATGAGGCATCAGGATGACGCTCATATTAAGGCAAGCCTGCGTTACCGACATTCCGTCGATATACCGGGGCGAGCAGGATTCATAGCTGCCAACGGCTGGCGATAACCCCTCGGACAAAAAACGAACCCGGCGGACCAATCACGCACCGATTTTCGTCCGAGCGCAATCTGTCATATTCGGTATTACTTCATTGCAGATAGTAGCCAGCCCATCGCTTGATCAATGAGGCTGAACTGTGTTTCCACGTCTTCTGTGTTCGCTGTCCGTTTTGACTCTGTCCATCGCTACTGCCCAAGCCGCCGTGACTAACGTCCTCGAGACTCCCCACCTGCGCAGCATTGACAACTTCCGTGATCTCGCGGGGGTTACCACCGCCTACTCCACGGCCCGGGATGGCACGATGCGCAGCGGGGTGTTCTATCGTTCCAACGCGCTGACCCCGTCTGCCGCGGATCTGGCTACGCTGAATTCCTTGGGCATCAAGGCCGTCTACGACCTGCGCACCCCCAGTGAGATTGCCGGCACACCCGACACGATGCTCACCGGGGCGAGCTACGAAAACATCGACATCATCGGCAGCACCACATCCGGTTCGAACATCACCACGGTCTCGTTCAAGAGTGCAGCCGATGCCATCGCGATGATGGAGCAGACCAACCGGGCGTTTGTCAGTGACGCCGGGATGCGCAGCCAGTTCACCAGGCTGTTCAATGAACTGGCCAGTGTCGACGGTGCCGCGTTGTTCCATTGCACCGCCGGCAAGGACCGAACCGGTTGGACCGCCGCCGTGTTGCTGAGCATTGCCGGGGTCGACAGTGCCACCATCATGAGTAATTACCTGGCCACCAACGACTACACCGCCGCGCGCGTAGCGGCGACCCTGGCGAGTATGCCGCCGGCGATGGCGGCCATTTATGCGCCGCTGCTCGGCGTCGAGGCCAGCTACTTGCAAGCCGGCCTGGACGAGGTGACCGCGCAGTACGGCAGCATGGACAACTACCTCAAGCAAGGCCTGGGTCTTTCCCAGGAGACGATCCATGTGCTGCGCGGCAAGATGGTCTACTTCAACAGTCTGCCCGGCCAGGCGGGTCTGCTTGGCAACGCCGCCGCCGGCGCGCAGCTTTTGCAACAGCTGCAGAACAGCAGCCTCTCGGGCACTTACAGCGACTACAACTACTATCTGCAGTCGGCCATCGATGCGGGCGACCTGGCGGGCGTCCAGTCCACGGTCGGCGGTCAGGTGCACGCCGACGCGGCGAGTTACCTGCTGCGTCAGGGCGCGATGATCGAACAGGCGGCTGCGCCGTTTGCCAGTGGCACGGACCTCAAGGTCGGCCAGTACCGCTTGTGGTCCACCGCATTGGCGGGCTACCTGGGCACCGATGGTTCGTCCCAAGCCTCCAGCAGCAACGAGCACAGCCAAGGCATGATGGTCGGCCTGACCCAGCGCTTCTCCGAACAACTGAGCGCCCATGCCGGCTTCGGCTACAGCAAGGGCAACGTCGGCGGCGCGGGTGGCGAGGCGGATACCGACTTCAGCTTTTTCAGCATGGGCGCACGCTTCGCGCCGGACGGTCTGGAACGCGGGTTGTTCGTCGACGCCGACGCCAGCGCCGGCTACATCGACTACGCCAGCAAGCGCGACCTCGGCGGCGGCCTCGGCACCGCCAAGGGCGAAAGCCATGGCAATCTCACTGGAGCAACCCTGGCACTGGGCTACCGTGTGCCGGTCAGCGGCGTGACGCTCGAACCGAGCCTCGGCGTGCGCATCAGCCATCTGAACTTGTCGGGTTTCCAGGAGAAAGGCAGTGAGCTGGCCCTCGACGTCGACAGCATTGACGAAACTCGCCGCAGTGCCGTGGCCAACCTCAACGCTGCATTCGCCCCGATCGGCATGGGCGCCTGGCAACTGGTGCCGGGTGTCCAGGTGGGCTATGAGCATGTGCTCGGCGATCATCAGGTCGACAGCGAAGGGCACCTGCTGGGCCTGGATATAGAGCAGCGCGCCGCGTTCGATAACCGCGACCAGTTCACCGCAGGGGTCAACCTCATGGCCAATCTCGGCGCGTTGAGCGTGGGTGCCGAAGTGGGGGCGAGCGGTGGCGGGGACAGCCACGGCTACAGCGGCGGGCTCAAGGCCAGTTATCTGTTCTAGGGAAACACTTCGGGTTCGGGCCGCTATCGTTTGGCGGCCGGAGCCTTAGTGCCGCGCTCGCGTGCGCAGTCCTGATTTCAGTTCTGCGGGGCTGATGCCATAGGCGCTCTGGAAATACTGGCAAAACCTGCCGACATTGCTGAAGCCCAATCGCAGCGCCACTTCAGTCACGGAAGGCGAATCGCGTTGGGCGAGCGCTTCGTGGGCGCGCTGCAAACGCACCTGCCGCTGGTACGCCACAATCGAGCTCCCCACGAATCGCCGGAAACCTTCCTGCAGTGCTCGCTGGCTGACATGGGTCAATCGGGCCAGATCCGTTCCGCTGAGCAGATGCTCGGGGTGCGCCTGAATGTGCTCAACCGCCAGCTTCACATGCCGTGGCGCGATCAACGGAGCAGGCTGCCTCAGGGCTTGGGTGAAATTATGCGGCCAGGATTCCAGCACCGCGTCCAACAACATCTCTCGCAGCCGCGATGGCATCAGTGTTCCGGTGTTGATCAGCACATCGAACTCGGCGCCGGTGGCCAGATCGATCAATGCCTTGAGGCCCTGGAAAATCGAGACCTTCAAATCAACCACAGGCTCGAACACCAACCGTTCAACAATTGGCTTGCCCAATAGCGTCGACAGTCGTTCTGTGAGCATCGCACGCTTTATCGACATCCCGTGCTGCGCGTGATTGTCGATAAAACGCATCGAACGAATATCTGATTTGTCGATTGCCAGCCCGACCTGTGAATCACCTACCGACTCGCAGAGGTGATTGAAGATGATTTTGCCGGCGGTAGGAATGACGAAGGTGATTTCGTCCTGGGGATCGGGAAAGACCACCGAGAAGTCGCCACGGTAATGCATGCGGCGAAAGCTGACACCCTCGTGCCGGCCGTAGACGCCGCCGATGATGATGTTCGAGGGCAAGGGCGGAGTATCGGAATAGCGATTACCGAACATTTTCGCGAACAGCGCGCCGAAGTCATCGCTGCGCATGTCGTTGGACCTGAGGATGATTTGCTGGCAGGACGGAGTTGAGGACACCTTGGCTGGCACCTTGTAGTGAGGCTTTATGTCGGAGTGAAGTGCGCGAGAGCAGGGAGGGTAGCGTGCAGGGGTGACAGGTTTGTGACGGCCCGATGCCCAGGGCAGACCTGAAAAAAACGCGCTATTCCCACTTTATGTCGCTTTTTAAGCTTGCTGAAACGTTTCTTCAAGTCTATAAAAATGCCACAACTCCAAGAAAGGCTGCTGCCATGACCCCGCTCAAACTCTTTGTTGCCCTCAGCGCAATGTCCGCTGCCTCCCACGCCATGGCCTGGGACTACGTTCTGCTCGACACTGACAAAGCCGCCCAAAACTGGCAGATCACCAGCCAGCAACTCGGCGTAAAAACCGACAAACCCTTCAGCGTCACCCTGCGCACCTTGCATGGCGGGCGGCAGGAGGGCGTCAGCATCGTCGACATCGATAACGGCACGATGAAACTCTCGGTAGTGCCGACTCGCGGAATGAACGTCTTGCAGGCCTCGGTAGGCGATGTGAGGATGGGCTGGGATTCGCCGGTCAAGGAAGTGGTCAATCCGTCCTTCATCGAACTCAATGGCCGCGGTGGTCTGGGCTGGTTGGAAGGCTTCAATGAGCTGGTCACCCGCTGCGGATACGAATGGGTCGGCCACCCAGGCGTCGACAACGGCGAACTGCTGACCCTGCACGGTCGGGCCGCCAATATTCCTGCGAACAAAGTCACCCTGCACATCGATGAAAAACCACCGTACGCCATCACCCTGCGCGGCGAACTCAAGGAGCAGGCGTTCAAGAAGGTCGACTTCTCCGTCGCGACCGAACTGGTCACCGAACCCGGCAGCGTAGTGTTCGCCCTCAACGACACCCTGACCAACAACGGTGACTATCCGAAGGAATACCAGGCGCTGTATCACAGTAACTTCAGCACCCCGTTCCTGGAGCAGGGCGCTCGTTTCGCCGCGCCGGTGAAACAGGTGTCGCCGTTCAACGACAAGGCCAAGGGTGATCTGCCCGACTGGCAAACCTACCGCGCACCGACCAAGGACTACGACGAAACGGTTTACAACGTGGTGCCGTATGCCGATGCCAAGGGCGATACGTTGACCGTGTTGCATGACAAGGCCGGCAGCCTGGGCGTTTCGGTCGGCTTCAATACTCAGACACTGCCGGTGTTTTCCCTGTGGAAAAACACCGATACCCAAGGCCAGGGCTATGTCACGGGGCTGGAGCCGGGGACAAGTTTTTCCTACAACCGCCGTTATCAGCGGCCACTGAACCTGGTACCCACAATCGGGCCGAAGGAACACAAGCAGTTCCGCATCAGCTACAGCTTGTTGGCGGATAAGGCGGCTGTGGATAAGGCCTTGAAGCAGGTGAGCGATATTCAGGGTGGGCGGGAGACTGAGGTGCGGCAGACGCCGTTGGTTGATCTGACCAAGGGGTAAGCATTGTCGGCCGACATTGCAGCCCCTCGGCCAAATGTTCGCGTCTGATCCCGTCGGCTTGTTCAAGGTCCGCCAGTGTACTCGCGACCTTGAGCAGTCGATCGGCTGCTCGCCAGCAGACGCTCATAAAGTCGAAACCCGTGAAGAGGCCTCCATCGAGGCATTCTCACACCACAGCTTTGGCGTCAGCCTTGATAGCTGATTCCCTTTGGACGTGGCGCTCAAGGCAAACTGAAAATGGCTGCGGAGCAAAAAATTCACTGACATACGGTATTGAATTAAATAATTCATTGATTTACTCTCGATCCCACGTTGTACGAGATCAACCGCTGTTAGCACCTAAAAAAACAAACAATCGGGAGCAAACATGAAAGCGAAAGTGATGTTGGGATTGTTCATGACCGCCGCAGTTTCACTGCCAGCCTGGGCCGCGGACTGGACCGTAGGTGCTAACGTTGGCAACGTGCCCTGGGAGTTTCAGGATTCCAAAGGTGAGTTCGTCGGCTTCGAAGTCGATGTTGTAAAAGAGGTGGCCAAGCGCGCCGGAAAAAGCGTCGAGTTCGTCAATATTCCCTTCAACGGCCTGTTCAGTGCCGTGCAATCCAAACGTGTTGAAATCGCCATCTCTTCAATCACTATTACCCCTAAACGTTTGGAGTCGGTAGCCTTTGCGCAGCCGTACTTCGACAGCGACCAGTCGCTCACCGCACTGACCACTTCCAAGGTCAAGAGCCTGGCCGACATGAACGACAAGGTGGTGGGTGTCGACACTGGCTCTACCGGTGACATGTGGATCGGCCAACACAAGGACGAGTACAAGTTCGCCGATGTCTCGCGCTATGAAGGGCTATCGCCGGCCATGCTCGATCTGGCTTCCGGACGAATCGATGGCTACCTCAGCGACATCCCGGCGGTGCTCTACTACATCAAGGACAAACCGCAATATTCCATCGTGGCGCGTATTCCCACGGGTGAACGCTACTCGCTGATGCACGCCAAAGGTTGGGCGATGAGCGATCAGGTCAACGACATCATCAGCAAGATGAAAGAAGACGGCACCCTGGGGAAAATCCACAAACAGTGGTTCGGCGCCGACGCCAATCAAGACTCGAGCACCATGAAAGTGACCGCCGTCCTCAAGTAAGCCCTGCTGATGATGCATGTAAGTGGCGACGCCTGTTCGCCACTTGTATTGACCGAGGTATCCCATGGATCTTTTGCAGACATTCTTCAACTGGAACGTGCTCGTCGATTCGCTTCCGCTGATGATGCGCGGTTTGGGCGTGACCATTTTGCTTGGGGTGGTGAGCATTGCCCTGGGCCTGGTGGGCGGGCTATTGCTGGCATTGCTGCGGTTGTACTCCTACGCACCTGTTCGAGCGCTTGCACGTATCTACATCGATATCATGCGCTCCATTCCACTGCTGGTTTTACTGGTACTCATCTACTACGCGCTGCCTTTTGTCGGCATTCGTCTGTCGTCTTTTGCGGCCGCTGCCAGTGCGCTCTCGCTTGTCTCATGCGCCTACAGCGCGGAGATTTTTCGTTCGGGCATCGAGGCCATTCCCCGTGGCCAGTTCGAAGCATCGGCCTCTCAAGGCATGAGTTTCTTCAACACCATGCGTGACGTGGTTTTGCCGCAGGCTATCCGCATCGTGATGCCGCCCATGACCAGCAATTGCATCAACGTGATGAAAGACACGGCGCTCGCCTCAGTCGTAGCGATGCCTGACTTGCTGAAGCAGGCAACCCAGGCGCAGGCACTGGCAGCTAACCCGACACCGCTGGTTGGGGCAGCCTTGCTGTACCTCTTGCTGCTGCTGCCGCTGGTGCAGATGGTCAGCTGGGTTGAGCGTCGTAATGCCTCTGGAGGAAAAACCGCATGAGCACGTTGATCGACATCGAAAAGCTCGACAAGTACTACGGCAATTTCAAAGCGTTGAGCGATATCAACCTGCAGGTTGAAGAAGGTGAAGTGGTGGTCATTCTTGGCCCGTCCGGCTCGGGTAAATCGACCTTGATCCGTTGCATCAACCTGCTTGAGAACTACCAGCAAGGCCATATCCGCGTGGCCGGCGAGCGTGTTGAAAACGGTCCGCGACTGGCCGCCATCCGCAGCGAAGTGGGTATGGTGTTTCAGAGCTTCAACCTCTATCCACATCTCACTGTTCTCGACAACGTATCACTGGCGCCGATCCGTGTTCGCGGGCTGAGCCGGCGTGATGCGCACGCCAGGGCCAAGGAGCTATTGGTGAAGGTCGGCATGGGCGATCACGCGCATAAATACCCGAGCCAATTGTCCGGTGGCCAACAGCAGCGTGTTGCCATTGCCCGCACCATGGCCATGGAACCTCGCGCAATCCTGTTCGACGAACCGACTTCGGCACTGGACCCGGAAATGGTCGGCGAAGTACTCGATGTCATGCAGAACCTTGCTCGCTCCGGCGTCACGATGGTCGTGGTGACTCACGAAATGGGCTTTGCCCGGCGGGTCGCCGACCGGGTGATCTTCATGGAAAGTGGCCGCATTGTTGAGCAGAACATCCCTGAACCGTTTTTTACCGCACCTAAGGAACCTCGTACAAAAGCGTTCCTTCAGGCCATCCTGCACCATTGAATCCGGCTGGAGAAAGTAGAGTGAATCCTCTCGATATCGATTACGTTCGCAAGCAGTTTCCAGGTCTGGCCGATGGTTATGCCTACATGGATAACGCCGGTGGTTCGATGGTACTGAACACGGTGGCCGAGCGGGTCTGTGATTACCTGCTGAACAACAGTGTGCAACTGGGTGCTTCCTACCAACCTTCCGTTGCCGCTGGCGAGCGAGTGATGCAGGCGCGCCACTCGGTCATGCAGTTGATCAACGCCGAGCACCCCGAAGAAGTGATCATGGGCGGCTCGACCACCCACTTGTTGCAAATACTGTGTCGCGCCATTGCCCCGTCAATCGTCCCAGGTGATGAAATCATCGTCACCAATTGCGATCATGAGGCCAACATCGGTCCATGGGTCAAACTGTGCGAAAGCCGTGGTGCGACCTTGCGCGTGTGGAAGGTCAATCTCGACAGTTGTGAGCTGGAGCTGGATGACCTGCAGGTCTTGCTCAATGACAAAACCCGTTATGTGGCCATGACCCACACCTCGAATATTCTCGGCTCGGTCAATCCAGTCGCCGAGGTTGCGCGGCGTGTCCATGCGGTGGGTGCGAAACTGTGCGTTGACGCCGTCGCTTATGCGCCACATCGTCTGGTGGATGTGCAGGCGAGCGGCGCCGACTTCTACGTCTATAGCTTCTATAAAACATTCGGCCCGCACTTTGCCGTGCTCTGGGGGCGTCGCTATCTGTTGCTGGAGTTGCCGAGCCTTAACCACTTCTTTATCGGTCAGGATGTGGTCCCTTACAAATTGCAGCCGGGCAACGTCAACTACGAGTTGTCATTCGGTTGCATTGGTATTACCGACTATTTGCTCGACATCAGCACCCGGCTTGGCGCACAGGGCAGCGAGCGCAAGTGCATGCAGGCTGCGTTCGATGCCTTCGAGGTGCAGGAGGATTTGCTCGCCGAGCGTCTGCTGGCATTCTTGCGCCAGCGCGAGGGCGTTCGGATCATTGGTAAAGCGAATACCCACAATCGAGTGCCAACGATCAGTTTCGTGGTTGAGGGCGTTCAGTCAGAGGCTGTTGTGCGTAGCGTCGATGAGCACCGCATTGGCATTCGTTTTGGTGACTTCTATGCGCGGCGACTTATCGAAGCCCTTGGGCTAGGCCAGTTTGGCGGGGTAGTGCGGGTGTCGTTGGCGCATTACAACACGCTGGAAGAAGTCGACCGCCTCATCACTGCGCTTGATCAAGCAATCACTGCGTTGCGTTGACAGGCGCACACACTTCCAATTTTACGAGCCTTCACTATGGCCTTACCTGAAACCCTTGCAGAGCTGCGTGACTGTATAGCGGCCCAGCACGAACAACTGACCGGTCGTCTGCGCGATGCTGCCCGATTCCTGATCGACAACCCGCATGAGATCGCACTCAACACGGTGGCCGAACTGGGTAAGCGCTCGAGCATCGCGCCTTCCGCTTACATTCGGCTGGCCCAGGCCCTTGGCTTTGCAGGTTTCAAGGATTTGCAGCGGCTGTTCCGTGCACCGCTGCAACAGGCAGCCGACACTCACAGCGAGCGTATTCGGCACTACGGCGGTGAGACGTTGCTGGAGGACCCGAGTGACGTCGGCGGGATTCTGCGTGAGTTCAGCCAGGCCAATATCGTTTCCCTGGAACACCTGGCCGAAGGCGGCGAGCAGGCCAATATCGAAGCCGCCATCGCCCACCTGCAAGTCGCGCGCACTACGTTCGTCATCGGCATGCGCCGTGCCTTTCCGGTGGCGGCGTATCTGAGCTACGCATTGAGTCGTGTCGGCCGGCGAGCCGTGCACATCAGCGGTGCTGGCGGCACGTTGCCGGAGCAGGTCAGCGCCATTGCCGATGATGATTTGTTGATAGCCGTCAGCTTTCCGCCGTACGCCAAGGACACCGTCGAGGCTTGTCGTCAGGCGCGGGAAGCAGGCGTGACGCTGGTGGCGATCACTGACAGCGTTCTGAGCCCTATCGGGCAAATGGCCGATACGGTGATTGAGGTCAACGACGCCGAATTACTGGGCTTTCGCTCGCTCACCGCTTCGTTCTGTATTGCCCAAACCCTGGCCATGGGGCTGGCCTTCAGCGAGTGGCAATCGGACAGCACCTTCAACCATGACCGGCTGAAAGATATCGACTGCTAAGTCGCGACTTTCGCCACGCACTTATAAAACCCGTCACTTCAGGAGAATATCCCGATGGTTTCACCTGCACGCGATTTAGTGGGTTACGGTAGACAACGCCCACAAGGCACCTGGCCGAATGGCGCACGTTTGGCCATCAGTTTGGTGATCAACTACGAAGAAGGCTCCGAACGCTCGCTCGCCATGGGCGACCCGGACCAGGAATCCATGACCGAATGGGGCAGCTATTCAATACCCGACGGCACACGCAATCTGGCGATGGAATCGATGTACGAGTACGGTTCTCGCGTCGGGATCTGGCGAATCCTGGATATTCTCGACCAGCAATCGGTTCGCGCGACTTTTCATGCCTGCGCAGTGGCCTTTGAGCAGAACCCTGATGTTGCACGCGCTGCAGTTGCAGGTGGTCATGAAATTTGCAGTCACGGCTATCGCTGGGAGGAAGTGTTTCGCCTGACCGAAGAACAGGAGCGTGAACACATGCGCCTGGCCATCGAATCATTCGAACGCACCTGCGGCAAGCGTCCGGTCGGCTGGTATTGCCGCTATGGCGCCAGCGTCAATACCCGTCGGCTGGTCGCTGAAGAGGGCGGTTTTCTCTACGACTCCGATGCCTACAACGACGATGTTCCCTACTTTGTCGAGGTCGAGGGCAAGCGTCACCTCGTGGTGCCTTATACCGCTGACGTGAACGATTTCCGCTACTGGAATTCTCCGGGGTTGTCGCAGGCATCGGACTTTTTCGAATACATGAAAGAAAGCTTTGAGGTCCTTTACGAGGAGTCGGCTGAAGGGCCACGCATGATGTCGATCGGGCTGCATCCACGCATGGTGGGCCGTCCGGGGCGAGTAAGGGCGATCAAGCAATTCATTGAGTATGCCAGGCAACACGGCGGTGTCTGGTTTGCTACGCGGGAAGAAATCGCCCGTGCGTGGCTTGAACGAACCTGATTGAAGACACGCGCCGCCTGACCGGCTGGGGCCGGTTACTTCTGCAAGAGGCCTGATATGCAACCTTTTGATACGGTGATTCGCAACGCCCGCGTGGTAACCGCCTCAGACACGTTCACCAGCGATATCGGTATTCGTGATGGGCGCATCGTCTCCCTTGGCCTGGACCTGCCGCAAGGTCTCCAGGAAATCGACGCGGCAGGCCGGCATGTCACCCCCGGTGGCATCGACAGCCATGTGCACCTCGACCAGCCGACTGGCGACGGCTCGGTGATGGCTGATGACTTCTTCAGCGGCACGGTCTCGGCGGCCTGCGGCGGCACCACCACCGTCATCCCGTTCGCCTGCCAGCAGAAGGGCGAAAGCCTGCGCTCTGCCGTCGATGACTACCATCGCCGGGCGGGTAACAAGCCGGTGATCGATTATGCCTTCCACCTGATCGTCACCGACCCCACCCCGCAGGTGCTGCGTGAAGAACTGCCGGCCCTGATTGCGGAAGGCTATACATCGTTCAAGATCTACATGACCTACGATGCGCTGAAGCTGGGCGACCGGGAGATTCTCGAGACGTTGTCGGTCGCGCGCCGTGAGGGCGCCATGGTGATGCTCCACGCCGAGAACAGCGATTGCATCGCCTGGCTTACCGAGCGACTACTGGCGGCCGGGCTGACTGCGCCGCGCTACCACAGCGCGTCGCGGCCGATGCTGGTGGAACGCGAAGCCACCCATCGTGCCATCGCCCTTGCCGAGCTGGTGGACGTGCCGATC
The DNA here is from genome assembly GCF_035064975.1 of Pseudomonas sp. YuFO20. Lineage (NCBI taxonomy): Bacteria > Pseudomonadati > Pseudomonadota > Gammaproteobacteria > Pseudomonadales > Pseudomonadaceae > Pseudomonas > Pseudomonas sp. YuFO20. Next base: position 4,996 of record NZ_JAXDEO010000034.1, on the reverse strand, counting down.
CTGATCGTGCACGTGTCGGGTCGCGAGGCCGTGGAGCAGATTCGCTGGGCCCAGAGCCAGGGGTTGAAGGTGTACGCCGAAACCTGCCCGCAGTACCTGTTCCTGACCGCCGACTCTCTGGGGTGTGACGACAGCTTCGAAGGAGCCAAGTGCATCTGCAGCCCGCCGCCGCGCGATGCGGCAAACCAGCAGGTGATCTGGGATGGCCTGGAGAACGGCTCGTTCGAGATTTTCTCGTCAGACCACGCACCCTTTCGCTTCGATGGCCCGAATGGCAAGAAGGCCCACGGAGAAGAGGTGTCGTTCGACCAGATCGCCAACGGCATTCCCGGTGTCGAAACCCGCATGGCGCTGCTCTGGTCCGAAGGCGTGCGCACTGGGCGCATCACCGCGCAAAGCTTTGTCGCGCTGACCTCCACCAATGCCGCCAGGATGTATGGGTTGTATCCGCGCAAGGGCAGCATCGCCATTGGTGCCGATGCCGACCTGGTGATCTGGAACGAAGGTGAGTCGGTGCACCTGCGCAACGAAATGCTGCACCACAACGTCGATTACACGCCTTACGCCGGCATGACGCTGAGCGCCTGGCCGGCCATGACCCTGTCTCGCGGTGAGGTGGTCTGGGACGGCGCGCCGCGCGGTGAGGCGGGTCGCGGCCGGTTTCTGCCGTGCGAGCGCCCGGCGCCCGCGCAACTGCGCCGACGCAAGACTGAGTTGCAATGGTGAGTGCGGTCGCGCAGGTGGCCAGCCGAAGCCGTGGCGCGGCACTTTAAAGATCATCGTTTTTGTGAAATCACATCGCCCATGTATTGATTCAAATCGCGCAGATCCTTAACGCTCCATGCATGCGGCGATAGCTTTACACCATTCTCGCGCAAGGTTCTTGGAATCAAGTCGCCATTTGGGCGAAGTATTATCGAAGAGACAATCACGCCCGGATAATCATTCAATCGTTTCTTGAAAGCGGAGGATGTCAGATCAGGCGTAGGCGGATTGCTTTTATTGGCCAGTGGTCCTGTTGCCTTGATATCTGTTCCGTGGCACATGCTGCATCGCTGTAGATAGAGATTTTTTCCATTGGCATTCTCCGCGAAGGCCAGTGAAGTTTGCGTCAGCGATAAAATTCCCAGCGAAGCGATGAATACTATTTTCATTGTTTTTATCTTCCTTGATGGGTTCAGCGTCGATTGGACGCGATTTGGTGCGCGGGAAAGATATCAGCCGTCGCGTCGGCACCCAAGCGCACTGATCGACCCTTGGCCGGGGTCGATCAGGGGATTTTCTCAGAAACTCCAAGTGAGCATACCCGGGATGAAAGTCATTTCATGCCTGCTCTCAGGCCCCATTGTGTGTCCCGGGCCGAGCGGCCAATGGCGAGCGGGGCGTCAAGATGGCCAAGGCAACCGCCACGATGAAGAGCGCCGGCACGTCACCTGCCAGGTGCTGGCATCGTAAAGTGCGATGCCAGGTATCTGGATTTATCGTTTGTCTTGTGAACACGAATAATCAAATCCAGACGTCGTTCAAAGCCGTCCGCTCACCCCCTTCGTGACCGGTATTCAGAACCCCTCGCGGCTCGATCATCATGATTTTCGCTTCTCCGTGCGCTGCTGTCCTGTGCTGCATGCCACGAGGCACGACATACAATTCGCCCGGGTGTACATGAACGCAGCCCTGCGGCAGGTCGATGCGCAAAATGCCTTCGAGCACCAGGAATGCTTCATCCGTCTGTGGGTGCGAGTGCCAGACGAATTCACCTTCGATTCGCACGACCTTGAATTGGTAGTCGTTCATTTCTGCGACGACCCTTGGGCTCCACTGTTGCTCGATCAGCGAAGCCTTTTGGGCCAGGTTCACAGGGTGTGATGCGCGTTGCTGAGTGAAGTCGGACATGACGGATCCTCTGTAGTTGAAGCCGTCAGCCTATCGAACCAAAAGCATGCAGTTCTTGTAAGATCCTGCAAGTCAGCAGGTGGAACGCAAGCGTTCAAGCCAGCGCAAAGGCGACACGCCGTAGCTGCGAGTGAAGTGCCGGGTCATGTGGCTCTGATCGTGAAAGCCTGCGGCCAGGGCGGCATCGACCAGGGTGAAGCCATCGAGGATCAGCCGACGAAAACTGTCCAGGCGCCGAAGCGTGACAAAGCGGTAGGGACTGGTGCCGTACAGTGCCCGGAAGTCCCGTGACAGACTCCACTGTTCGCGTCCACTGGCCTGTTCCAGCATCTCCAGTGTAATGCCCTGGTGAAGGTGCTCCATGATGAACGCCCTCGCGCGCTCGGCCGAGCGGTAATCGAGGCGTTTGCGGCCGCGTGGCTTGCCACCGACCGCACGCAACGCCATCGCCAGGTCGTATAAGGCGTCCTGCTCCTCAAGAATTTCCAGAGGATGATCCAGGGCCTGCACGAAGGCTTCACTGGCGCGGTACAGACGCAGGTCGCATGACAGTCCGCCAGCAATGAAGGGCAACGGCTCACCGCCGAGAACGTTTTGAATAAGCGCCGGATCGATGTAGGCCATGCGGTAGCGAAAACCCGCATCAGTGCCCGCCATGCCGTTATGGACTTCGTCAGGGTGCAGCACAAGTGTGTTGCCCGGCACGCCGTGGCACAGCGCACCCTTGTAGTGAAAACTCTGCACGCCAGCGAGGGTGCGGCCGATCGAGTAGGTATCGTGGCGATGTGGGTCGTAGCCATGGCTGCCGAACCATGCTTCGATGCGCTCCACGCTGCCAGGTTGAGCGCTACGTATGACCCAATCCGAGGTGGCTGGCCGACCTGCTTTTCCGTTCATGATCAGACTTTTCCGCTGGTGCGTCATCTTGAAGGGTATACGGCATCTAACTTGCGGAACTATACCGCTGCCTCAGTTCAATTGTCCTTTGAGCGTTCGTTACGGGTCGAAATCAGCTTCGTTGAGCAGTGCCTCATAATCACTTGCTGCAGCGTTTCACCTCTACTTGTATCCTTGTTCAAGGACGAATGGCTGCCGCTATCGGCTTGGCCCAATAGTCGCTGGAACGGAAAAGCGGACTTTCCATAAGGTAGTAACGTGAAGCGTGATACCCATCTTGTTGTGCTTTTGCTGTTGGTTATCGGTTGCTCCCTGGCGTCACTGACTGTCTGGAAGGTAGTGGCCTCTCGAGATAAAGCTCTGGAGGAAGTGGATGTCCATGGCTTGAACCTGACCCAGGCACTTGCGACTTACTCCGAAGGCATTGTCCGGCAAAGCTCGCTGCTGTTGCTCGGGCTTGTCGAACGCCTGGAAACCGAAGGCAGCGGCCCTGCGCAGATTGAGCGGCTCAGTGCATTGGTCGATCGCCAGGTGCCGCTGATGCCACAGCTCAGTGGTATCACGGTCTACGATGATCAGGGTCGCTGGTTGATGTCCTCGAACCGGCCGATTCCCGCCGGGGCGAACAGCGCTGATCGTGCCTATTTCATTCATCACCGCGACGATCCCTCCCGCGAGATCTTTATCGGTCCGCCCATCCAGAGCCGTACCAATCACGAATGGGTGATCACCGTCAGCCGTCGTTTCAATGATCCTCGCGGCGAGTTTGCCGGCGTAGTGGCGGTCACCCTGGGGGTGGAAAACTTCCTGCGCCTGTTTGGCAAGATCGACGTCGGGCAGGAGGGCGCTATCGGCTTGTCCTATACCGACGGTACGCTGCTGGTTCGTTATCCTTTTCGCGAACAGGACATGGGGCGCAACTTTTCCAGGTCCCCCATCTTCGCCAAGTACCTCGTCGATCGATCAGTCGGCACCGCGTCGTTTACCTCCAGCCTGGACGGCGTGGAGCGGCTATACGCCTTTCGCCAGAGTGATCAGCTGCCGCTGGTCACGACTGTGGCACTCGGCAAGCACGAAGTCCTCGCCGCGTGGCGAACGGAGGCATTGCTGTCCGCGGTGGTGGTGACGGGGCTGCTGGGACTGACCGGTCTCATCGGTTGGTTCCTGATCCTGGATATCCGTCGGCGTACCCGGGCCGAGGATCAGTTGCGCGGGGCCCAGCAGCAGTTGCTCTCATCTAATCGGCAACTTGAGCTGATTGCGATGAAGGATGCCCTTACCGGTCTGGCCAATCGGCGCTGCTTCGATGAGAGCCTTGCCATGGAAGCCCGGCGAGCACAGCGTGAGGGAACGACGCTGGCATTGCTCATGATTGATATCGACTACTTCAAGCGCTTCAACGACTCGCTCGGGCATGTGGCTGGAGACGCCTGCCTGCAGACGGTTGGCAGGATTTTCGAGGCGTGCGTAAGGCGACCATCCGATCTGGTGGCACGTTATGGCGGAGAGGAGATCGGCATCATCATGCCTGACACCGACAGTGACGGTGCCGCGGCGGTGGCGCAACTTATCCTTGACCGTTTGCAGCATGAGAATATAACGCACCACTCCAGCCCGTTCGGACGGCTGACGGTGAGCATCGGGATTGCTGCAGCCACGGGGTCCCAGCTGGACCCTCTGCAAGGCTTGATCGAGGTGGCAGACCAGGCGCTTTATAACGCCAAGGCGCTGGGGCGTAACCGGTTTGTGAGGGGGGGAGGGTGACAGGTTAAGCGGGCGTCAGGCCGTTGCTCCCGTAGGAGCTGCCGTAGGCTGCGATCTTTTGATCTGGCTTTTAAAAGATCGCAGCCTCGTTGCACTTGGCAGCTCAGGTTTTGCGGGTGTATGTCGGGTTTGCGGCGCGACACACATCTGTAGGAGCCGGCTTGCTGGCGATGCGAGGGTGAAGCTGCTGCCGTCTTCGCTGGCAAGCCAGCTCCTACAGGTTTTGCGGGTGTATGTCGGGTTTGCGGTGCGACACACATCTGTAGGAGCCGGCTTGCTGGCGATGCGAGGGTGAAGCTGCTGCCGTCTTCGCTGGCAAGCCAGCACCTACAGGTTTTGCGGATGTATGTCGGGTTTGCGGCGCGACACACATCTGTAGGAGCCGGCTTGCTGGCGATGCGAGGGTGAAGCTGCTGCCGTCTTCGCTGGCAAGCCAGCTCCT